>JBARNL010000769.1:0-1905 GCA_049802955.1 Candidatus Angelobacter sp. | reverse complement strand
GTGTTTGTTCTCAGCTTATTTGTGCATGATCTCTGCCCTAAAAGCATGTTCCAAAAACGGCCATTTGTTCCGGCTATTTTGCAGGCTTCTTTGCAGATCCTGTGCTCAGGAGTGAAGCCGGTTTGTTTGGCAGGTACAAAAGGGAACCTGACGCCGGTTCCTATAGGGGATTCAAAATGTCAAAGCGATCTGTTGCAATCATAACTTTGCTGGCGCTGCTTTCATGCTTGCCGGCTTCAGCTTCGGTTTTTGGGACAATCAAGGCTATAGTTCACGATCCGCAGCATCGGCCTGTGCAGGGATCTCAGGTTGAAGCGCAGAGCCGCACGTCGTCGTTTAAAACTTCCGGCACTACAAATGAAGAAGGGTTGGCGCTTCTATCCAATGTTCCTGTCGGCGAGTACGACGTGACGGTGATTTCGCATGGATTCAGCGGAGCCCAGCAGTCCATAACCGTAACATCCGGGAACGTGCAGGAACTGCATTTTGCTCTGGCAGTGGCGCAACACCAGGAAACAGTGGAAGTATCAGGCGCGCCGGAAACCGTGAATCCTACTTCAGCGGTGCCGCAGACACTAGTCAGCCGCGGTGATATTGCCCAGACTCCGGGCGCTGATCGCACCAACTCCATGTCCATGATCACGGATTATGTTCCCGGCGCTGCCATGGTGCATGACCAGTTGCACGTGCGCGGCGGACATCAAGTGACCTGGGCGATTGACGGCATACCTGTCCCCAACACCAACATTGCCACCAACGTGGGGCCGCAGTTCGATCCTAAAGATGTGGATTACATGGAAGTGCAGCGCGGCAGTTTCTCGGCTGAATCCGGCGATCGCACATACGGCGTGTTCAATGTGGTGCCGCGCACCGGGTTTGAGCGCTCACGCCAGGGCGAACTCGTTGCCAGCTATGGCAGCTTCAACTCCACTGACGACCAGTTGAGCTTTGGCGATCATAATGATCGTTCCGCGTATTACGTGAGCCTGAACGGCAATCGCACGGACCACGGACTGGAAACGCCGACCACGGAGAACTTGCATAACCAGGCCGATGGCGGCGGCGCATTTACTTCACTGATCCTGAACGCTACGCCCACAGACCAATTCCGTTTTGTAGGTTCAGCACGCAGCGATTTTTTTCAAGTACCGAATGATGCCGACTTGCAAGCTGCCGGCGTGCGTGACCGCGACCGAGAACAGGACATTTTTGGAAATCTTTCATGGATACACACGTTTGGTCCGGGAGTGTTGCTGACGGTTGCGCCTTCCTATCACTTTAATCGCGCGGCGTTTGAAGGGCTGGGAGCGGCCGACCAGCGGCTGGTTACCACTGATAATCGGGCGTCGTCCTATTTGGGAGGACAAACTTCCGTTAGCGTCGTAAAGGGCAGGCACAATGCGAGTGTTGGATTTTATGGCTTTGCCCAGAATGACAACACGCTGTTTGGTCTCACCGGCACAAACGATTCGGGCGGCATGATCGATGCTCACCCGCCGCGCGAAAAAGTCAGCGGCAACCTTGAAGCAGTCTGGATTCAGGACCAATACAAAGCAGCTTCCTGGCTGTCATTAACGGCGGGCGTGCGCTTGACGCATTTTTCCGGTCTGGTGACAGAAACGGTGGGCAGCCCGCGCTTGGGTGCAGCGATCCAGATTCCGCATCTTGGCTGGATTTTGCGCGGCGCTTACAGCCGCTATTACCAGGCTCCTCCGCTGGATACGATTTCTACTGACATACTCAGCGTCTCACCCGATCAGGGATTTCTGCCGCTGCGCGGCGAGCGTGACGAGCAGCACGACATCGGTTTAACCATTCCAGTACGCGGCTGGACACTTGATTTTGATAACTTCCGCACCGGCGCGCACAACTTCTTCGATCACGACGCGCTGGGCAATTCAAACC
>JBARNL010000768.1:0-4541 GCA_049802955.1 Candidatus Angelobacter sp. | reverse complement strand
AGATGTAAGTGCCCGCGGGATCTATCTTGTCCAAACCAATCAGCTTTACCCTTACGCCGGCAACTCTGGGCGCTGCAAAAGCCAGCCACATGCCAAGCCTATAAAGGAAATCAACCTTGCCGGTGATCAACGTCCAGGGAAACGCGATAAGGGCGGCTGGCGGAATAAATACAATCCAGAAAATCAGCGCCAACAATGTTCGGGCAAATGCCACGGTGCGGCTGATCATGCGCGTTGTACGCCGCGCAATTCTTCCAGTCGACGTGGCAGCTTTTCATAGATTCCGCCGAAACCGCCGTTGGAAAGAATGGCCACCACATCGCCGCTGCGCAGCTCAGGCGCTATCTCTGCAACAATCGCGTCCGCGTCAGCAAGCTCACGAGCAGATTTGCCGGCACGACGAATACCGGACACCACAGATTTCGTTGTCAGGCGTTCATTTTCCGGCACGGCTTCCGGCTTGAAGATCGGCGTGATCACAATTTCATCGGCAACGGCCAGGCTGTTGACCAGCTCTTTTTCCAGGACTTTCCGGCGCAACGTATTCGACCGCGGCTCAAAGATCGCCCACAGCCGCGCACTCGGATAGCGCACACGCAGCGCGCCCAAGGTGGCCGCTATCGCGGTGGGATGGTGGGCGAAATCGTCAATGATGGTGATGCGGTCAATCTCCGCCTTAATCTCCAGGCGGCGCTTTACGCTCTTAAAACTTTTGAGCGCCTCAACAATCTGCGGAGGATCGATCCCATAGTTTGCCGCCATGGCGGCAGCTGCCGTTGCATTGAGCACGTTATACTCGCCGGCCATAGCGAATTCGAAATTCACCGGCTCTTTGCCGTCGCGCAGTACCGTCCATGTTGTTCGATCAGGTTCAAATTGGAGATTAGTGATGCGCCAGAACGAATCTTCCTTCATACCGTACTTTTCGACCGGACAAAGCGCTTTGGCAGTACATTCATCCACGTTCTGGTTGGCATCATAGGCAATGATCTTGCCTTTGCGCGGGACAAGATTTACCAGCCGCTTAAACGCGAGCTTAACTGCTTCCAGGTCTGAATAGATATCGGCGTGATCGAATTCAACCGACGTTAAAATGACGGATTGCGGAAAGTAGTGCAGGAACTTGGGGCCTTTATCAAAGAACGCAGTGTCATATTCATCCCCTTCAATGATGAAGTGCTGGCCCTGGCGCAGGGCAAAGCTGCTGCCAAAGTTTTCTGCAATGCCGCCGACCAGGAATGACGGATCTTTTCCGGCCGCCTGGAATATCCATGCCAGCATGGATGTGGTCGTGGTCTTGCCATGGGTGCCTGCGATAACCAGGGGCTGTCTGGTGCGCAGAAAAAGGTCGAAAAGAATATCCGGCATGGAACGAAAAAAGATTCGTTCGTCCAGAACATATTCCAGCTCAGGATTGCCTCGCGAGATCGCGTTGCCGACGATTACCATATCCGGCCGCGGCTTCAGATTGGCTTCAGAATACGGCTGGGCTATGGGAATACTGATCGACGCCAGAAAATCGGACATTGGCGGATAAGCCGCAGCGTCTGAGCCGGTCACCTTGAAGCCGCGTTGTTTGAGCAGTCCCGCGAGCGACGCCATCGCCGTCCCGCAGATTCCAATGATGTGTACGTGCTGTTGATCCACGTTTCAAGATTAACGGATTTCTGCATTTTGGTGAGCGGGAATTTTATATCTTTGCAGTGATCGTGGAAGGTTCAAGGATTCTCAGACTCACGTTCGCGCCTTCCATTTCCAGTTCCGCCTGCACGCCGATGGGCAGTGTAATATTTCCGCTGGTTACGTGTCCTGACTTGAGGCCATACACGACCGGCACATTGTACGGCGCGAGAGCGCGCATAATCACCTGCTGCAAAGTGTATGTCTCGCCTTTGGGCGGCGCGCAGTCCAGCATTTCGCCGAAAACGAAGCCGCGCACTTTGTCGAGTTTGCCGGTCAGTCGCAACTGCGTCAACATGCGATCAATGCGAAAAGGCTTCTCGCCAATATCTTCTATAAAGAGGATGGTATCGTCCGTATGGATCTCAAAGGGCGTTCCCAGTGAGGCCACCAGCATAGAGAGGCATCCGCCATAGAGACGGCCAGCTGCTTTCCCGGGGTGCAACACTTCCACACCGGAACTCGGAACAGTCCAGTTCGACGCACCCTGCAATGCGTTTTCCCAGCTTGCTTCATCAAAAGTTCCATCAGCAATATCTTTGGCCACCATCGGCCCGTGAAAGCCAATCAGCCCTGTCCGATCGTGGATTGCCGTGAGTAGCGAAGTGATGTCACTGCTTCCCAGCAGGATCTTCGGGTGCGCGGCGATCATGCCATAATCGAGCTTTTCCAGCAGGTAATTGCTGCCATAGCCGCCACGGACGCAGATGAGCGCGGCAATGTCATCGCGCCGCCAGAACTCCTGGAACTCGCGCGCGCGCCGCTCTGCGCTTCCGGCAAAGTAAATATCGCGCTCAAAGATATCTTGGGAATAGACGGGCTCGAATCCCATCTGGCGCAGCCGATCGCAGCCCGCTAAAAAAGCTTCGCGGTTGAAGCTGCTGGCCGGAGCAACCAGCGCGATCTTGTCGCCTGGGCGCAAAGCGGCAGGCCGAATGATTTTTGCAGACTTGGTGATCTTTGCGTCAGCCAAGAAATTCTCCCTGGCAGATCAGTTGTGCCGGACCGCGCAGAAAAACTTTGCCGTCCGTCCAACGCACAACCTGCGTGCCGCCGGGAGCATGTACTTTCACCGGCGACTTCACGTAACCTCCGGCGATGGAGGCCACGGCAGACGCGCACGATCCAGTTCCGGAAGATTGAGTTTCGCCTACGCCGCGCTCGTAAAACCGGACTTCAATCTCATGTTCGTCCTGCACGCGGACAAACTCCACGTTCACCCCATGTTTGAATTCCTGGTGTCTGCCAATCTCCGCGCCCTCCTTCTGCCACACGGGAGAGAACTCGCTCACAAATACTACATAATGCGGATTGCCCATGGAAACCGGCGTCCCATGCGTCGGCGCGAAACCTACGGTCATGGAAAACTCACTGCCCACCTGCGGCTCGCCCATTTCCATTTCAAATTCGAATCGATGTTCTTCGCGAGAAACCAGATCGCAATGCTTTATGCCTGCGCCGGTGCTGATAGCAACCTTGCCGGAGTGGCCCTGGTTCACCAGGTAGGCGGCGACACAGCGGGTCCCGTTGCCGGAAATTTCCGCTTCGCTGCCATCGGCATTGATCAGGCGCGCGCGGATATCGGCATCCGGGGAGGGAAAGAGCCATTCCACACCATCGGCTCCCACGCCATTGTGGCGGTCGCAAATGCGTTTGCTGAACTCACAAAGATCGGCAGGAGCATTGGCGGCATCCATGATCAGGAAGTCATTTCCGCAGGCGGAAGCTTTGGTGAAAGGGACGGTCATCTAGTCCCTGTCCGGCCCCGGAGCGGTTTCAAGATTGCTTATGTCAGCCGACTGACGCAGCTGGTTCATGAGCAGCTGGTGTTCGTGGCGGGTACAGTCAACGCGGAACACCAGTTTCTCCTTTTCTCCCGACCGGCTAAGATGCATGGCCTGCATCTCTCTACCCTGGTCTTCGAGGATTGAATTTACCTTGGCCAGCAAGTCGTTTGAAGTTTTGTCAGAAACAATCGTGTAATTCATTGTCAGAGGCTTCAAATTTAACTGTCGCTCCAGAATGCCGAGCAGATGCAGCGCAAGGTAAATCAGCATGGTGGCAAAAATCGCCGGCACATATAGACCGCCGCCTGCCGCCATGCCAATGGACGCAACCACAAAGATTGTGGCTGCCGTGGTTAGCCCGCTCACGCCGCCTTTGTCATGCAGGATAGAACCGGCGCCAATAAATCCTATGCCGGGAATGATTTGCGCCGCGATGCGCGTGTGGTCGCCAATGCCGAACTCCTTTGCCAGCTCCGTGGAGAGGATGGTGAACATAGCGGAGCCGAAACAGATAAATATATTTGTGCGCAACCCTGCGGGTTTGCGATTGAGCTCTCGTTCCAGGCCGATGATCCCCCCTAGCAAAGCCGCCAGCGTGAGCCGGACGATAGTCTTTGACAGCGGGTCTTCCATGCTGATGTGCGGCAAAAAGAGAGCGAGTATGTTCATGGCCACCATGCCCGATCGGGATGACAATTGGCAATTATCTGCGAGTTGAACGATAGATCAAAGCTTTTGGCTGTGACGGAGTGCCAATTGTAGCAACGGTTTCAAGTTCCTGGGGAAAATCATGCACAGCGCGGGCCACTTCGTCGCCGGGAAAAGCAATGATGTAGTCCGCCGCCTGCGCCGGTTCCTTTAGCGCCACTTTCCATAGACGGCTACTGCTCTCACACAGTACACGTTGGAGAGCGATTCCAGCCATCTGAGTGGCCCCGGGGTGCGCGCCGCAATTCATCATGAAGGTTGCCGACGGCGGAAAAGTTTTTAACCTAGCGGCAAGCTGGCGATCTAATTCAATGCGGTCTTTCCCGTTCACCTGGGCTTCCCGAAGGCAGATTGGCGTCATATGCC
>JBARNL010000767.1:0-1522 GCA_049802955.1 Candidatus Angelobacter sp. | reverse complement strand
GTGTTTTCTTTGCAACAGAAATGTGGAAAAGGCCGGGTGGGGTTGCGGATCGGGGGATGGAAAAATCGGGTGATCGGTTGATCGCACGTGATCGGTTGATCGGAAACCAGTGTTGCGGCAAAGGACTACAATTTGAAGACGTTGTAGCCACGGATGGAATAGTGCAATGCCCAAGACACTGAACCATGAAGATATAGTCGCAAAAGCTGGTCCACTCACCCAGGAAGAATTGTCTGCTATCAATCGCTATTGGCGGGCCGCCAATTATCTTTCGGTAGGGCAGATTTATCTTCGCGACAATGCGCTGCTGCATGAGCCTTTGAAATTGGAACACATCAAGCCTCGCTTGCTGGGGCATTTTGGGACAACGCCCGGGCTCAACTTTATTTATGTACACATGAACCGGGTGATCCGGAAGAATGACCTCAATGCGATTTATGTGACAGGGCCGGGGCATGGCGGGCCGGGCATTGTGGCCAATACGTATCTGGAAGGTTCGTACACGGAGTTTTATCCCAAGATCACGCAGGATGCGGCGGGCATGCAGAAGTTGTTTCAGCAATTCTCATGGCCGGGTGGGATACCGAGCCATGCGTCGCCGGATACGCCGGGATCGATCAATGAAGGCGGCGAGCTGGGATATTCACTGCTGCATGCGTATGGCGCGGCGTTCGACAATCCTGACCTGCTGGTGTGCTGCGTGGTAGGCGATGGCGAAGCGGAAACCGGCGCACTGGCTACAAGCTGGCACTCAAATAAGTTCTTAAATCCAGCGCGCGATGGCGCGGTGCTGCCGGTGCTGCACCTGAACGGATACAAGATCGCCGGGCCAACGGTGCTGGCGCGCATTCCAAGAGAAGAGCTGATCGATTTGTTCGTGGGATATGGATACAAGCCTTACTTTGTTGAAGGCGATGATCCGCCATTGATGCACCAGTTAATGGCGGCGACTCTGGACAAGGTACTCGCCGAGATCAAAGAAATTCAAACCGAAGCGCGAAAAAACCCTGACGCGCCGCGGCCACAATGGCCGCTGATTATTCTTCGCAGTCCCAAAGGATGGACCGGACCAAAGATTGTCGATGGTCTGCAAATAGAAGGAACTTTCCGCTCGCATCAGGTTCCGGTGACCGATCTGAATAAGCCTGGACATTTAAAAATCCTTGAGCAATGGATGTTGAGCTATAAGCCGGAAGAGCTGTTCGATAAAAATGGCACGTTCATGCCTGAGTTGGCAGCGCTGGCGCCGCGCGGAAATCGTCGCATGGGAGCAAACCCGCATGCGAATGGCGGCCTGCTGCTGAAAGATTTGAAGATGCCGGACTTCCGGCAATATGCCGTGAAGGTCGTGAACCCGGGCGGCGAATTTGACGAGTCCACGCGGATATTAGGCAAATTCTTGCGTGACGTGATGAAGCTGAATCGGGAAAGCGCGAATTTCCGCGTGATGGGGCCGGACGAGACAGATTCAAATCGGCTGTCGGCAATTTTCGAAGTCACGGACCGAGTTTCAATGGCGGAG
>JBARNL010000766.1:0-18227 GCA_049802955.1 Candidatus Angelobacter sp. | reverse complement strand
GGTTAATGCAGTCACTGCAAATGAGCAACCAAGGTCGGCTGCCACTGCGTCGCCCGCGCCTCCGGATTCAGTGGATGTGAAAAGGCTGTCGTCCAGAGAATACGTGCCGCCGGAGAATGATATTGAGAAGCAACTGATAGAGATATGGGGGGAGGTCTTGAAAGTTACGCCGGGGCAAATCGGGATCAATGACAACTTCTTTGAATTGGGCGGCCATTCGCTATTGGCCACGCAACTGCTGGCCAAGGTTCGCGACAACCTGAACATCGACTTGCCGCTCACCGCCGCGTTTGAGGCGAGCACGATAGCGCAATTGGCTAAGGTATGTGTCGAGAGGGAGAAAAACAGTATTCTCTCCATTGCTCCTGTGGATCGAACGCAATTTGAGCGGTTCCCGCTAAGTTTTTCCCAGGAAAGGCTGTGGTTTTTCGAACAGCTCCAGCCCGGTAATACCCGGTATAACATTCCAGTTGCGGTCACCATCACCGGCCAATTGAATATTGACCAACTTGAACAGGCGTTCAATGTCATCGTCGCGCGGCATGAGAGTCTGCGAACCGTGTTCCCCAGCCATGAAGGGCAGGTTCAACAAGTAATTTTGGAGAGTCTGAACTTTAAACTGGACTGCATCGATCTGAGTTACTACAGAAATAAAGAAGAGCTTCACACCAAAGCGAGAGAGATATGTCAAGAAGAAGCGACAAGGCCTTTTGATCTGGCGCAGGGGCCGCTGTTCCGCGGTTATGTGATCAAGCTCGCGGACCAGGAACACATTCTTCTGCTCACGATGCATCACATCATCAGTGATGGCTGGTCGCTGAGTGTCCTGACCAGGGAATTAGATGCGATCACGGAAGCCTTGAGCAAGGGTCATGATCCCAATTTGCCGCCGCTGCCGATTCAATACGTTGACTATGTTTTGTGGCAACGGAGCCGACTGGAATGCGCCGGTCTGTTGACGCAACAGTTGCATTATTGGCAGGAAAAACTGGCAGGCGTTCCGGAAAGTTTGAACCTGCCAACAGATTACTCCAGGCCAGAGATAACCAGGTTTATCGGGGACACGTATGAATTCACGTGGGATGCAGAGCTGACGGAAAAGCTTAAACGCCTGGCTGAACGCAAAGGGGCTTCGTTATATATGGTTCTGCTAGCCGCGTTTAAGGTTTTACTGTATCGCTACTCCGGCCAAAGCGATATCTGTGTGGGAACACTCATTGCCAATCGTCAGTATGCAGAAACGGCAAGCCTGATCGGAATGTTTGTGAACATGCTCGCTTTGCGCAGCCAGGTCGAGGGGGAGGATACATTTTCTACTTTATTGTCGCAGGTAAAAACCACCTGCCTTGAAGCCTACGAGTACCAGGACACACCATTCGAAAAGGTGGTGCAGAGTCTTGGCCGGGACAAGAATGGAGCGGTGAATCCCATTTTCCAGGTGATGCTTACTTTGCATAACATCGCAATAGATCATCGATTCCCACGGTATTCTTTTGAAAATCCGGGCAGCAAACTTGACCTGACGCTTCAGTTCCTGGAGACGCCAGCCGGAATGGATGTTTCTATTGAATACAGTACGGCGCTTTATAAAGCCGAAACCATTGTGCGGATGGCACGGCATTTTGCGGCATTGTGCAAGGCGATTACCGCTGCTCCGACGACGAGGATCCGGGATCTGGAGTACCTCAGCGAGCCGGAAAAACATCGTCTGGTGACGGAATTCAATGACACTGGAGCAGACTATCCGCGGGACAGATGTGCGCATGATTTCTTTGTCGAACAAGCAGGGCGGGATCCTGGGCGCGTCGCGGTGAGATTTTCCGAAGAGGAATTGACCTATCAAGAGCTTTATGAGAAGAGCGGCGATCTGGCGCTCTACCTCCAATCTGTGGGAGTGAAGCCGGACAGCGTGGTTGGGATATGCATGGAGAGATCACTCGAGATGATGATAGGGATCATGGGTGTGGTGAGGGCCGGAGGAGCCTATCTGCCTGTTGATCCAGCCCATCCAGAAGACCGGCTAGAGTACATGCTGCAGGACAGCCAGGCAGCAGTGGTGCTGACGCAGGAAAAATTCAGGGGAAAGATAAGACCCCTGTTGTCGCAAGGCGTCGATTTGATCGCTTTGGACGAAGAGTGGCGTGAGATCGACAAGTGTGTGGCTGCCTTGAAAGCGAAGCACGTTCAGCTGTCCGGCGAAGTGAAATCACATCATGCAAGTTACGTAGTTTATATTCCCAACTCCACAAGTAAACTCAGGGGCATGCTGGTGGAACATCGTGGTTTGGTGAACCGAATTCACTCAATGCAGAAGCACTACCAGTTAACTCCGGATGATGTGGTATTGCAGAACACGCCGTACAGTTCTGATCAATCGGTATGGGAATTCTTCTGGCCGATGATGGCGGGAGCTTCGCTGGCGTTTGCGGATCCAGACACTCATGAAAATGTGGAGTACCTGGAGAAAGTTGTCAACCAGGCCAACGTCACTATTCTACATTTTGATTCTTTTCTGCTGAGCAATTTCTTGGAGAATGCCAAAGATGCTTGCCGCAGCGTGCGGCAGATTTTCTGCAGCGGAGTAGCGTTAGACAGAAGACTGGTAGACGAGTATAAAACCAGGTTTCCCAATGCTGTGTTGCACAATCTCTATGGCCTGGCTGGCGCGGCTATTGATGTAATGGCCTATGACTGCTCGAAGTCGAATCTTTCATTTGTACCGATTGGCCATCCCATTGATAACATGCAAATTTACATTCTGGACGACCACTATCATCTTCAGCCCCTGGGAATACCCGGAGAGTTGCATATTGCAGGCGAGGGTCTTGCCCGGGGATACATGAATTGTCCGGAGCTGATGCGGCAGAAGTTTGTGGAGAACCCGTTCCGGCCCGGGGAGCGCATGTATAAGACGGGAGACATTGCGCGTTGGCTGGATGATGGCAACGTTCAGCATATGGGCCCCAAAGCAGAATGCTCCTCGTACGATCCAGGCGAGGTCTTCACAATAGCAAAAGCTAGCGGCAGCAATGGCCAGCCTCACAAAACAAATGGTACAAGCGTCACTAGCTGATGACAGATCAGGTCCCACCTGAAGCGTGATTTAAAGATCCCATCAAAAACCAATAAGCCAGTCGTTGTCGTTCGGCAGCAGGAGTTTCTGTAGCTGCGTGGGTGTTCAGAACTTCTAGCGGAAGGTCATCATGGAAACGGAAATTGAGCTTCTCAACAAATTGACAAGCCACAATGCAAAGTACCGAGCTGAGGCAACACAGCAAAATAGCGGCCAGCATGTCGAAACACTCACAAACAGGACAAATGCCGATCCCGGTAAACATGAATCTGAACTTATTGCCGTGTTGGACTCCGGGGTGGAAAGCGCAGCCGATGTCGTTTACTGGCAGCGCCAACTCGACGGCATTCTGCCAGCTGTTGAACTGTTCTCTAACTTACCTCTTTCCGTATCTGTGAATTATGAAAGAACGGCATTGGAGCAGGAGGTGCCAGAGCGGCTGTCATGCTGGATTAGAGAATTCGCCCAGGAGCTTTCTTTACCGCCCTCAGTAATCTTTTTGGCGGCATTTCAGCTGGTGCTTCACAGGTACACCAGTCAGGATGACGTTATCGTTGGCTTGTAGTTGACGGGACGCCTTGAGCAACATCTTGAAGCCGAAGCTGATTTTCGCAACATCGTCCCGATTCGAACGCTCTGTGACGAGCGATTTAAGCTGGCTGACTTCCTGCAGACAGTCGGAAGCACCGTGCAGCAGGCCATCGATCACTCCAGCTACCCGTTTTCCCGTATATTGAACAGGCTGAAACTCAAACAGACTGGAAAGAATCCCGTCTTTCAGGTGACCTATGCCTATCAGCATGCTGCGCCAGCGTTTTGTCCTGTCCCGCAAACGCACGACCACTCTGCCAGGAATATGGCCGGCATTGAGCAAGAGGGCAGTTGTGATCTTGGATTAGAAGTGCAGGAACATGCCACATCGTTTAGCTTGCGTCTAAATTACAACCCTGAATCATATGCACAGCAGGCAGCAAGCTATTTCATTGGGCATTACTGTACGCTCCTGAACGAGATGGACAGAAATCCGCACCTTTTGCTGAAGGAGTACTCCATTGTCTCCGAGCAGGAAAGGCGCCGGCTGTTAGTCGACTTCAACGATACGTATGCTGATTATCCCAGGGACAAATGCATTCATGAGTTATTTGACGAGCAGGTGCGTATCCATCCAGATGGCAGAGCAGTAGGATTTTGCGGTGAGGAACTGAGTTATCAGGAACTCTATGATAAATGCCGCGATCTGGCTTTGTATTTGCAATCACATGGAGTGAAGCCGGACAGCATTGTGGGTCTTTGCGTAGAGAGATCGCTGGAAATGATGCTGGGGATCATGGGAAGTGTGCTGGCCGGCGGGGCTTATTTGCCACTCGATCCTGAGTTTCCTGAAGAAAGGCTGTCATATATGGTTCAGGACAGCCAGACAGAAGTGGTGCTCACACAGGAAAAGTTCAGAAACAAAATAGCTCCCTTGCTGACAACAAGCGCCAAAGTGATCACCTTAGACACACAGTGGAACGAGATCAGCGCGTGTGCCACTGCACTCAAAGAACAGGGGATAGAGCTGGCACGTGAAGTACGTCCGGGAAACGTTTGTTATGTAATCTACACTTCTGGTTCAACGGGGCAGCCCAAGGGTGTGCTGACTGAGCACCAGGCATTGGTAAATCGTCTCAACTGGATGCAGAAAAGCTATCCGCTAACCGAGCGCGATGTCGTGCTGCAGAAGACACCATATAGCTTTGATGTATCTGTATGGGAATTCTTCTGGCCGGTCATCACAGGAGCGTCCATTGAATTTGCGATCCAGGACGGACATAGAGATGTGGGCTATCTTGAAAGCGTTATCGAGAAAGCGAAGGTAACAACGCTTCACTATGCGCCCTCGATGTTGAATATCTTTCTCAATAATGCGAGATCCAAGTGCGCCCAGGTAAAGCAGGTTTTTTGCAGCGGAGAAGCATTGGACAAGAGGGCGGTCGATCAGTACAGGAAAATATTTCCCAATGCTGTGCTGCACAACCTGTATGGACCAACCGAGGCCGCGATTGACGTTACAGCTTATGACTGCTCGCAATTGAGTTATCCGTTTGTGCCCATTGGCGCTCCCATCGACAACACGCAAATTCATATTCTCAATGCCCACAATCAGCTTCAGCCTATCGGTGTGCCGGGGGAACTGCACATCGCGGGTGACGGACTCGCAAGGGGCTATCTGAACCGGCCGGAATTGACCCGGGAGAAGTTTGTGGACAATCCGTTCACGCCGGGAGCGCGCATGTATAAGACGGGAGATCTGGCACGCTGGCTGGAAGACGGCAACATTCAATATCTGGGCCGGATCGATACACAAGTGAAGATTCGTGGCATCCGCATCGAGACCGGCGAGATAGAGGCACAACTCAATCAACACGCAGGCATCGCAGACAGCGTTGTGATTGCGCATGGACAGGAAGAATACAAACAACTCGTTTCTTTCTACCGGGCTAAAAGCAGCACAGCAGACAATCTGGTCCAACTGCCTTATGCAGAGCTCCGTGAGCATTTGTTGCGCGTCTTGCCGGAATACATGGTGCCTGCTGTGTTTGTCAGCCTCGCGGCAATCCCTCTGAATTCAAACGGCAAGGTCGATCGCCGGGCCCTCGCGCGAATGGAGGTAAAGGCAGCATCGGGCCAAGCGTATGTGGCCCCCGGCACGAGTATGGAAAGACAATTGGTCGAGTTTTGGTCTGAGGTGTTGGGGCTGGCCCCTGACAAGATCGGAATCAATGACAGTTTCTTTGAACTGGGTGGTCACTCATTGTTGGCAACACAGCTGATATCGAAGATTCGCGGCAGAGTCGAAATCGATCTGCAGGTCAAAGATATTTTCGAATACACCAGCGTTGCCCAGCTGGCAGAGTTGATCGTTAATTCAAGGAAGAGTGCCGTTTCCACGATTCGGCCCGTGGACCGGACAAGATTTGATCGCCTACCGCTGAGTTTTGCTCAGGAGAGATTGTGGTTTATCGGTCAGATGGAGCCCGGCAGTTCTGGCTATAACCTGCCCGTAGCTGTGATCATCAGGGGGCCTTTTGATATCCGGCAACTGCAGGAGGCGCTTAATCGGATCATTGCACGGCATGAGATTCTGCGCACTGTTTTTCCCGGCCATGAAGGGCGAACTCACCAATCGATCCTGGAGACGCTGGACATCAGCCTGGAAACTGTTGATCTGAGCGATCTCACTTGCAAAGAAGAGCGACATGGCAAAGCCAAAGAAATCTGCAAGCGGGAATTTGCAATACCGTTCAATTTGGCCACTGGACCACTTTTCTGTGGCAAGGTGATCAAGTTCGCGGAACAGGAACACGTTCTTTTGCTGTGTATGCATCACATTGTCAGTGACGGTTGGTCTCTGAGCGTTCTGATCCAAGAGTTGGGATGGATCATGGAAGCTCTGCGGGAGGGGCGTGATCCTGATCTGGCACCGCTGCCAATTCAATATTCGGATTACGCGGTCTGGCAAAGAGAAATTCTGGAAGGTGGTGACATACTCAGGCAGCAACTATCCTACTGGGAGAAGAAACTGGCTGGTGTTCCTGAGACTTTGGATCTGGCCACAGATCATCCCAGACCCAGCGTGCGCAGCATGGCCGGAGCTACGCGTGCATTCACCCTGGATGCTGACTTGACTGGAAAGCTTAAGAGCCTTGGCCAACATAAGGGTGGAACACTCTACATGGTCCTATTGGCGGCATGTAAGGTGCTGCTGTATCGCTATACGGGACAAACCGATATCTGTGTTGGAAGTGTAATCGCGAACCGGCATCATCAGGAGACAGAAGACCTGATCGGGATGTTTGTGAACACCCTGGCTTTGCGCAACCAGGTAGAGGGAGAAGATACGTTTTCAACCCTGCTATCGAGGGTGAAAGCCACATGCTTGGAGGCCTATCAGCATCAGGATGCGCCATTCGAGAAAGTTGTGGATACAGTGCAGCTTCAGCGCAACCTGGCCATCACTCCTTTGTTTCAAGTGATGGTTACGATACAGAACGCGAATACACGGAATCTGGAAAGGGATTTCGAGCTTTATCCTCTGGGAGTCGATGTCAGCAAATTTGATCTGAGTTTCGATTTCACAGAAACAGCGGAAGGGCTGACCGGCGCGATTGAGTATAGTACGGCGCTTTATAAGCCGGAGACGATTGCGCGCATGGCCCGGCATTTCGCAGCCCTGTGCAAAGCCATTACTTCCGCACCGACGACGAAGATTGGCGATCTGGATTATCTCAGCGAGGCAGAAAAACATCGTTTAGTGACGGAATTCAATGACACTGACGCGGATTATCCGCGGGACAAATGTATTCATGATTTCTTTATCAAACAAGCGGTCCGGGATCCCGGGCGCCGAGCGGTGAGATTTTCCGGCCAGGAATTGAGCTTTAAGGAACTATATGAGAAAAGCGGCGATCTGGCGCTGTACCTTCAATCTGTGGGAGTGAAGCCCGACAGCGTGGTTGGGATATGCATGGAAAAATCGCTCGAGATGATGGTCGGGATCATGGGCGTGGTTAGGGCGGGAGGAGCCTATCTGCCTGTCGATCCAGCCTATCCAGAGGACCGACTGGAATACATGTTACAGGACAGCCAGGCAGCAGTGGTGCTGACTCAGGAAAAGTTTAGAAATAAATTAAGGTCTTTGTTACTGGAAAATCTGAGGCTGGTTACTCTGGATCGGCAATGGGCGGAGATCAGCCAATCTGCCACTGACTACAAGGCCAGAGGCGGCCAGTTACGCCATGAGGTTCAATCTCACAATCTGAGCTACCTGATCTATACCTCCGGTTCTACTGGCAAACCCAAGGGCGTACTAACCGAACATCGTGCTTTGGTGAATCGAATTCACTGGATGCAAAAACGCTATCAATTAACTAAAGACGATGTGGTGTTGCAGAAGACGCCCTACAGCTTTGATGTATCGGTGTGGGAATTCTTCTGGCCCATGATGGCGGGAGCGTCGTTTGTATTTGCCAAGCCGGATGGGCACAAAGATGTGGATTATTTAGAAGATCTTATCCAGCAAGCTCAGGTGACAACGTTGCATTTTGTTCCTTCCATGCTGCGTACTTTCTGTGAAAACGCAAAAGGCCGCTGCGACAGCGTGCGACAGATTTTTTGCAGTGGGGAGGCGCTGGACAGAAAATCAGTTGATGAATATAGGGCTAAATTTCCCAATGCTGTCCTGCACAATCTGTATGGGCCGACCGAGGCGGCGATTGATGTAACGGCTTTTGATTGCTCGCGACTGCAATACCCCTTTGTTCCAATCGGCACGCCCATCGACAACACGCAAATCCACATTCTGGATCAGCACAATCATCTGCAGCCGGTCGGCGTGCCAGGAGAGTTGCACATTGCGGGCGAGGGCCTTGCTCGTGGATACGTGAACCGTCCGGAGTTGACCCAGGAAAAATTTGTTGCCAACCCGTTCACGCCGGGTAGCCGCATGTACAAGACGGGGGACCTGGCTCGCTGGCTGGAAGATGGCAACGTTCAATACCTTGGCCGGATCGATACGCAAGTGAAGATCCGCGGCTTCCGTATTGAGCTAGCAGAGATTGAAGCCCGGCTCAATCAGCACCCGGACATTCAAGACAGTTGCGTTGTTGCGCAAGGCCAGGGAAGCAACAAGCAACTGGTCGCCTTTTATCGTGCAAAAAAAACTCAAGCGGATCAACTCGTGCATCTTCCTTACGAGGGATTACGAACGCACCTGCTGCAAACATTGCCTGAATACATGGCGCCGGCGGCATTTGTCAGCGTACAGGCAATACCACTGAGTTCGAACGGTAAGGTGGATCGTCGTCTTCTGGAGCGCAAAGAGGTCAAGATAACTTCCGGTGAGGTTTACATAGCACCACGCACCGATACTGAGAGGCAACTGGCCGGAATCTGGGCGGAGGTTCTGAAGCAGGCCCCGGATAAGATCGGAATTAAAGATACGTTCTTTGAGCTGGGTGGCAATTCATTGTCTGCGGTGCAACTTATGGCGAAAATTAACAGGCGATTTAATCAGTCACTTCCGCTTGCGGTTGTGTTTACTGCTTCCAATATTGTTACGTTGGCAAAATTGATTTCCGCAAGAGAAGCCTCACCGGCCGATATTCTGGTGCCTATTCAGAGCCATGGCAATGCTTCACCAGTTTTTGGCGTACCCGGCGTAGAGGGGCATGTGTGGTCCTTGCAGCCTCTCAGCAAAGCGTTGGCCGGCGACCAGCCATTCTATGGCCTGCAATCGGTCGGTTTGGATGGCAAAACGCCGCCTTCCAGCAGCGTTGAACAAACCGCTCAGGCTAACGTTGACGCGTTGAAAGCGGTACAACCCCAGGGTCCTTATCGCTTGATTGGCCACTCGTATGGCGGAGTGGTGGCTTATGAAATGGCACGGATACTTCTGGAACAACGCGAGAAGGTTTCCTCTTTAGCGCTGCTGGATTCGGTGGCCCCTTCGTTCTTCCAGCAACAGGAAGCGGCAGATGAAGCTGTTGAACTTTATCAGGCGTGCACAACTGCGGCAAATCTATCTGAAATCGACCTGCCAATTGATCTTCAAAGGTTGAAACAATCGTCTCAGGAAGAGAACATTCAATACATTTTAGCGCTGTTGAATGCTCGCGGCATGGAGATGACGGCCGAACAATTCAGAGCGTTTTATGGTGTCTATCGCGCAAATCTGCGGTGTTACCGCTCTTATCACCCTGCCAAACTGGCACACCAAATCGACGTGGAGCTGTATCGTGCAACTCTGGGGCGACAGGGCGAAACAGCCATGCCTCGCGATTATGGCTGGAATCAGTTACTGCAAAAGCCAGTTCGAATTTACGATGTGGAAGCAGACCACTTCTCCATTACCAAGAAATGGACACCTAAGGAGCTGGCTGTGTCGATCAATTCCTGATTGCGACAGAGCATTCAATCTCAGAACCAATAAAAGTCAGCGTTATTCTGCCAATGGATACCTGTTTCGAATTTCCTTCATCTTATTGGACCGGCTACATGACTGTGCCGGTCCTCGAAGCTTGTGAACAGCGCGGACTATTCAAGCTGCTCGACAACGTTGAATTTCGGCGGCGGTCATGGCTCATTGAAGAACTCAGGGCAAACGCCGGCTACTTCACGCTCGCCCTGGAAGCCCTGGAATCTGCGGGCTGGCTTGAGAGACAGGATGATGCGTACCGGCTCGCCACTAAGTTCGAAAACTATGGTCAGCTAAATCTGACGGCGCTCTATGGCATTTCAGCCAAGCAATGGACCACAGGCCCGCACGCTGCCATGCTCGCAGAAAAAATTGAGCTACTGTTTCCTGGCAATGAGCCCGAGGAATCTGGCGCGCCGAACCCGGCACGCGGCGCTGTCATGGTCTTTCTGATTCTGATGCTGAGGGGAAGTGATACAGCAGGTTTCCGCCAGCAGCTCGATAGAATAGATTCAAATCTATCGCATAAGATCACTGCACTCTTTATCCAGCAGGGCTGGCTTGCAGCAGATACGGGTGAACTGACGGTATCCGGCAAAGCTCTGCTGGAAGCCAGCGAGTTCAACATAGCAGAATCATACCGGCCCTTGCTCCATGCAATGGATGACTTGCTTTTCGGCGATCCCGCCCGAGTTTTTGACCTTCTTGGCAACAGTAGACCTGGTTACTGGAAGACGTTCAAACCGGGGAGTCTTTTCGATGATCAGCAGCAGGTGGTTGCGATCTCTAACGAGAAATTACGGGAGCAACAGTTCCAAGCCGTTAGCGATTTCGAAATTGTTGATCAACAGCCGGTCAATCAGTCGCTGGCAGTGCGTGCGAGCGAGCAGCCTCCTTATTATGTCAACCGGCAGGGACGCCTGCTGGTTGCGCTTGCAGTTTTGACCCACTGGCAGCAGCGCTTTCGAATCCTTGCCGAAAGCCTGACCAACCCGAGTTTGCCGGTGATGCAGGCGCATGCAGTATCCACCACAGCGGAGGAAAATTCCGGACATTTGCGTTTTGACTGGCTCCATCGTCTGGCACACGAGTACCTGATCAGCGCTGAAGCCTTCATCACGTTGGCGGCGAGTGTGGGCCTGTTCAACGACGATGGTGTGAAACGTTATCCCCGGAGCTCCGGTCCATGCCAGGTCAGCCAGCACAATTTCAGAAAGCGCGATTACGTCGTGCGTAATGCAGCAGAAAGCGATCTGGATCGCCTTTGTGAACTGGAGAGACTTTGCTGGCAACATACGCAAACTCCAGCAGAGCAAATTCGGGCGCGATTGCTGGAGTATCCCCAAGGCCAATTCGTCTTGGAAAAAGGCGGCAAAGTCCTCGGCGTGATCTACAGCCAGCGCATTGCCGATAGGGGGGCTCTCATGGCGTGCAATGCAGCTGACGTCTATAAGCTGCATCAGCCATCAGGCGCAATCATTCAATTGCTGGCTGTCAATATCGATCCCAATGCGCAGAACGCGAGTTATGGAGACCAGCTACTTGAGTTCATGCTGCAGCGGTGCAGCCTCATCACCGGTATCGATCAGGTTATGGGTGTGACCCTATGCAAGAAATTTGATCCTGCGAATGGCCAGTCCTTTGAGCAGTACATTCGGCAACAAGGCAGTTATCAAGATCCGATCCTGGCTTTTCATCAGTCACACGGTGCTGAAATTATAAGAGCCATTCCGGGCTATCGGCCGCAGGACCGCGGCAATCAAGGCAACGGAGTTTTGGTCAGCTATGACATTTTGAACAGAAAGCCACAATGCCAGCAGTGTTCCGCTGAGGCTGCCTCCGGTACTGGGGCAGATCTAAATCTTGATGAACAACAGGTTCGTCAATTTGTGCAGGAAAAAGCGGCAAAGCTGCTTGGAGTTAGCACAAGCGCTCTCCAATCCGGCCGTCCTCTGATGGAGATGGGCCTGGATTCGGCAGACTTGCTGCAATTGCAACGTCAATTGGAAGAGAAATTTCGCCTGGAACTCCAGACAGGTTTTTTCTTTGAGCATAGCAACATTCAAAAAGTAGTCGAGCACTTCATAGCAAGGCTTGTAAGGCATCCGGAGATAGACCGACCCAGTTCGGCGGCACAAGTCAGCGGAACCCAAAACGCGAACTACAACACCGGGAAGGCTGGCGATCCCGAGCCCAGCCGAAATCATTTTTCCGAATCCGACATCGCCATCATCGGGATGTCTTGCAAGCTTCCCGGTGGCATAGAGACTCCAGACCAGCTTTGGCAAGCGTTGGCCGCGAAGAAATCCGTGATTGGGACCTTCCCTAAGACGAGACGGAGTTGGCCCAGCAGCAGCGACCTGCCAGCCATCGATCAGGGCGGATTCGTTAGTGATGTAGAGGCATTTGATGCGTCATTTTTCCGGATCTCGCGTGCCGAAGCAGAGATTACCGATCCGCAACAGCGCATACTGCTGCAGCTTGGCTGGGCGTGCCTTGAAGATGCCGGAATTCTTCCCGACAGTTTGAAAGGCTCAAACAGCGGGGTTTTTGTCGGCGCCAGTAATTGCGACTATAGCCGGTTGATCCTGGAAGCTGGACTTGAAGTGGAAGCCCATCACGCCATCGGAAGTTCGCTGGCGATTCTGGCAAATCGCATCTCCTATTTCTTTGACTTTTCCGGTCCCAGCCTGCTCATCGATACAGCGTGTTCCTCCTCGCTGGTAGCTTTGCACGCTGCTATTCAGTCTTTGCGTTCAGGGGAATGCGCCACGGCATTGGTGGGCGGAGCGAATGTGATCTGCCAACCCGATTTGTCTGTTGCTTATCACAAGGCCGGCATGCTGGCGCGGGATGGTAGATGCAAGGTATTCGATGCCAAAGCCGATGGGTACGTGCGATCGGAAGGCGCAGTGATGCTTCTGCTCAAGCCGTTGAGTGCAGCCGTCATCGAGGGTGACCAGATACATGCCGTCATCAAAGGCAGTGCGATTAATCACGGTGGTCTTGCTGCGGGACTGACAGTCCCGAATCCGCAGAAGCAAAAAGATTTGCTGGTAGCCGCCTGGAAGGACGCAGGAATCGCAGCGCATGATCTGACTCACATAGAAGCTCACGGCACAGGTACATCGCTGGGCGACCCGATTGAGATACAGGGAATTCAAGCGGCCTACACGCAGCTGGCTGAAAAAGGGCTGGATAAGCCATGCGCGATCGCCTCAGTCAAAAGCAATCTCGGACACCTGGAATCGGCTGCGGGAATTACAGGCCTCCTGAAGACGATCCTTTCTCTTCAACACCGCCAGATCCCTGCGTCGATTCATTGCGAGCAGTTGAATCCAAAGATTCATTTGAACGACACGCCGTTCTTCATACCAGATCAACTCCGTGAGTGGGATGCAGAAGGCACCCGCGCAGCAGGCGTAAGCAGCTTCGGTTCCGGCGGAGCCAATGCTCATGTAGTGGTGGAGGAGTATCCACCGCAAATCCAGCAGCATCGTCAGGAAGGCGCCGAATTCCTCTTTGTCTTGTCAGCGGCGACACATGAGCTCTTGCGTTTGTATGCCATGCGAGTGATGGATTGGCTGGAAAAGGACTCGGCAGAAGCGGAGTTTGCTGACGCGATTTATACGTGGCAGACCGGCCGCACTGCGATGAATCAGCGTCTGGCGATAAGAGTCAAGGATCGAACGGAATTGCTGGGCAAACTGAGACAGTGGCTGGCTTGCAACAACGATGTGGCTGATCTCTGGTTTGGGCAGGTTCAAAAGAGTTCCAGCATTAACAGAGTCTGGCAAACCCAGTCAGGCCGGCAGCTGGTTGATCGCGCAATGCTGGATGGAGATCTGGAGCAGATTGGAATTCTATGGACAACAGGTCTTGAGCTCGACTGGAACAGATTCTACGAGAGTACCCAGTTGAGGGAAGGCAAGCCGCGGCGTATCAGTTTGCCAACCTATCCGTTTGCCAAAGAGCGCTATTGGATCGATACATCGAAGAAGAAGGAAACCGGAACATCGGGGGCTTTCGCGGGCGAACTTCATCCGTTGCTGCACCGCAATACTTCAACCTTCAATGAGCTCAGGTTCAGCACAGAGTTTAGCGGCGACGAGTTTTTCCTCAGGGACCACCGTGTCAAAGGCGCAAAAGTCCTTCCCGGCGTGTGCTACCTGGAAATGGCCCGGGCTGCTTTGATGGCCCTGGCGAAGGGCGAAGAGAGTAATGAGGCTTCGGCGGTTCACCTCAAAAATGTGGTTTGGCTCTCGCCGATCATCGTGGAAGCACCGCAACGTTTACACATTCGAATGTATCCGGCTGCGAACGACGAAATTGAATTTGAAATCTACAGCAATGTGGCGGGCGTCGCCTCGAGTGAAGAATCAGAAAACATTCACGGCAAGGGTACAGCATTTTTAGGTGCTGGCAAGGTGAGTGCTGACGATCAGCGGCTGGATTGGCAGGCATTGAAAGCCCAGTGCAATCAAACGATCGAGGCGGAGCAATGCTATGCGGCATTTCGTGCCATGGAAATCGAATATGGTCCCGGGCATCGAGGCATCCGCAGCGTGGCTTTAGGACAGAACTCTAAGGGTGAGCGATATGCATTGGCGGAAGCAGGCTTGCCGGAATGCTTGAGTATGATGCTGCACCAGTACGTATTGCATCCGAGTGTCCTGGACTGCGCATTGCAGGCTGCAATGGGATGGGCGCTTTCATTTCAAGCCAACGAAACCGTCCGCGCGAATCTGCCATTTGCTCTGGAAGAAATCGAGATTCTCGACAGCACTCCTGAGCAAGCCTATGTATATGTTCGGGAAAAGAGAGATGCGGAGCCGGGGAAGCATTCAAGAACAGCCAGGGTTCAGAAATCAGATATCGATATTTGCGATGAAAGCGGACGCATTTGTGTGCGGCTGAAAGGATTTACCAGCCGCGTACTTGAGAATGATTTCAAGAAAGGCGAGAAACCTTCAGCAACAGCGCCAAAAGATGAATCGCAGATTGTCACTATGCCTATGGTGGCAGTTTGGGATGCAACTATTCCGCCGGCTGCCTTGCCCTGGCCTTCTGCAGAATCTCGCGTACTGCTCGTGGGTGGAACGGCTGAAGAGAAAGAAGCAATCAAATCGCGCTATTCCGATGTAAGCACAATGCCGCCGAATGCTGATGATCTCAAGGACTGGATTGAGCGCGTGCACATGCAAGTGCCCATTGAACATGTGATCTGGGTGGTGCCGGCCTCAAACGCAATGGATATCGCGGACGAGTGCCTGATCGTCGCGCAGTCCGAAGGTGTTCTAACCGGATTGCGTCTGATCAAAGCGTTCTTAGATCTTGGCTACGGGCAAAGAGACCTTGGCTGGACGATTGTGACACGCCAGACACAGGCCATCCGGCGTGACGAGCACATTCAGCCCGCGCATGCAAGTGTCCACGGGCTCGTTGGTTCTTTGGCCAAAGAGTACGTTCGCTGGAAGATTCGGTTGATTGATCTGCCTTTGACCAGCGAATGGCCGCTCGAGGAGATCATTGCACTTCCTGCCGATGCTCAGGGTGATGCATGGGGATATCGTGCTGGAGAGTGGTACCGGCGCCAATTGATTCCATGCGAGTTCCCGGTAGCGCAAACTCTGCCGCATCGCCAGGGAGGGGTCTACGTCATTATCGGCGGCGCCGGCGGAATTGGAGAAGTCTTCAGCGAACACCTGATTAGAAATTATGCAGCACAAGTTGTCTGGATTGGCCGGCGTGAGTTGAATGGAGAGATCCAGGCCAAGCTTGACCGTCTGTCCGCGATAGGGCCCGCTCCTCTTTACGTCCGGGCAGATGCAACAGACCGCGAAGAACTCGCACGGGCATGCGAAATCATCCATGCGAAATTTGAACGGATTCACGGATTGGTCCATGCAGCGATTGCGCTCGCCGATAGGAGTCTGGCTCAGATGGATGAGGAGCGTTTCCGCGTGAGTCTTGCTGCAAAGGCTGACATCAGTGTTCGGATTGCGCAGGTGTTCGCGCATGAGCGCCTGGACTGGGTCCTGTTTTTCTCATCCTTCCTGAGCTTTTTGAAACCCGCAGGCCAGAGCAATTATGTGGCGGGAAGCACCTTTGAAGATTCGTTCGCCTATCAGTTATCGAAGGCTTGGTCGTGCCCGGTAAAGGTCATGAATTGGGGATATTGGGGCAGCAGGGGCATCGTGGCCTCTGATGCTTATCGCACCAGGATGGCTCAGAACGGTATTGGCTCGATTGAGCCTGAAGAAGGCATGGCTGCATTAGGGCAACTTCTCTCTGTACCCGTGCAGCAAATCGCTTTGGTAAAAGCGCAGCTGCGTGTTGTGGAGGGAATGGCGCTGTTGCAGGACACAATCAACCTGGCTGCGGAACATCTGCCTGCCGCAAAGAACGCCCTGACTCCGCATACGAGCCACGTGTTTGTCTCTGCGTTCGACAATCCTGATAGCGAGAGCGACATGCAACGGTTGATGGGCCTGTTGTTGTTCGAGCAGCTGCGTAAACTGGGTCTGTTCAATGAAGGCCAGGGGCCAGCCATTGCACGGAAGCAGCATCAAGGAATTCTCAACCTTTATGACCGCTGGTTCGACGAAACGATGCGGTTGCTGGCAAGCGAAGGTCATATCTCAGTTGCTGATGGTAGCTACGTTGCAACTGGCCAGAGCATGCCGCATGGTATGGCGCTATGGTCCGAGTGGGAAGCCAAAAAAGGCGAATGGCTGAAGGACGCAAACCTCGGCGCAAATATGAAGCTCGTGGATACAACACTGCGGGCATTGCCTGAGATCCTGACAGGAAAACGACGAGCTACAGATGTCCTTTTCCCGAATGCGTCCATGGAGTTGGTGGAGGGCTTTTATAAGAACAATCCTCCGGCCGACTATTTCAATGCGGTTCTGGCCGACGCGGTAATTGAATTTATAGAGCAGCGGGGCAGGCAAGATGCAAATGCGCGCTTCCGGATCATTGAGATCGGCGCCGGAACCGGCGGAACGAGCGAAGTCGTGTTTAAACGACTCCAAGGTTTCGTGGACTGCATTGATGAGTATTGCTACACAGATGTTTCCAAGGCATTCCTGATGTATGCGGAACAGTCCTACGGCGCCGCCATACCTTATTTAAACTGCCGCTTATTCAATGTTGAGCAACCACTCGAGCCGCAAGGAATCATACCGGGGACCTACGACCTGGCAATTGCAACCAACGTTCTGCATGCTACGAGAAACATCCGCAATACCCTGCGCAACAGCAAGGCGCTGTTGAAACAGAATGGTCTGCTGCTGTTGAACGAACTGTTGGGACCAAGCTTGCTTACGCATCTAACCTTTGGTTTGTTGGAAGGATGGTGGCTATACGAGGACGCTCCGGTGCGCATTCCCGGCACGCCAACACTGGCGCCGGAAACATGGCAACGCATTTTGGAAGATGAGGGATTCCACAACATTCTTTTCCCCGCCGTTCAATCTCACAAACGAGGTCAGCAGGTCATCGTGGTCCAAAGCGATGGCGTGATCCGGCAAAGCCAAAAAAAGAATCCGGCACAGCTTTCAAATAAAAAAGAAGCACCAAAATCGGTTGCTTTGAAACAGATCGGTCCGGTATCGGCTGAAAATGCTGATGCAGAATGGGTGCATGATAGGGCAACGGCTCTATTCAAAAAAATTGTGGGCCAGACGCTCAAGCTTCCTGTGCATGAAATTGATTCCAGGGAAGAGTTGGAAAAATATGGAATTGATTCGATCATGATCGTGAGCATGGTGGATGCGCTGAGGAGCGTATTTGCCGGGATCACAAGCACTGTATTTTTTGAACACCGGACGATTGACACATTAGTCAAACACTTCATTGCTACCGAAGAGGAGGCGGTGCGACGCTGGGCAGGACTGTCAGCACCTGATCCGTTGGAAACGCAAATACTCACGGGCCGCAGCCTACGTGCGCAGACACCTTCGCCGATAAAAAAAACTGCTGGTCGTCGTCATCTCCCTACTGCGGATGTTGATTTGAGATCAAGTGAAGATGAGGCCGGGCCGGGGCCGGCACGTGTTGACGACATTGCGATCATCGGCTTGAGCGGACGCTATCCGGAAGCGGCGAATCTGGAGGAATATTGGCGCAATTTGTCGGAAGGAAAGGACTGCATCCGCGAAGTGCCCAAGGAGCGGTGGGATTGGAAAGAATACT
>JBARNL010000765.1:0-10175 GCA_049802955.1 Candidatus Angelobacter sp. | reverse complement strand
GCTACTTCACCAGAAACCAGAAAAACAACAGGTTGGAAATAAACATGCCTGTCACGGCGCAGCCCAGCCAAAAGTTTTCAAAGCGGCTGTTGGTGGTGCGCATGATCTTGGAATTATTTGAGAGCAGCAGAATATAAGCAAAGATCGGCACCAGGACCACTCCGGCCAGCGCTTGTGACCAGTACAGCACGTGAACGGTGTTCACGCCAAAGAAGTCGATCACCACGGACAGGAATACCGTGGCAGAGATCATCACAAAAAACAGCCGGGCATTCCATGGCTCCATGGAAAGGCCAGAGCGCCAGCCTGCTGCTTCCGCCACGCTGAAGCACAGTGACGCCACCAGGATTGGCAGCGCGATCATGCCTGAAGCGATAATGCCCAGAGAAAACAGCACTGTGCCCAAAAACCCGAACGACCCGAGCGCATCTGACGCAACGCGCGTCGTCATGTTGGAAGGATCGGCCACATGCATGTGCGACGCCGCAACCATTGCCGAAAGCGATATCAGGCAAGCTACAAACGTTCCAGCGTGGGATTCTGTCACGTGGGCCTTAGCCAGTCCTTCAGGCAATCCCCGTTTCGAGCTGGTCTGCCATACGATCACATCCGGCGTTAGCAGCGATCCAAAGACTGCCACAACGCCCATCATGTATCCGGAATTCACTTGCATGCGCGGCAGCAACACGTCTTTGGCCAGCGTGGTGAAGGAATCGGTCACGCGATACGCTGCCAAAACATAAGCCACCAGAATCAGCGTAAGTCCGCCCAGCACTTTGGTGGTCTTTTGGTAGTCGCCAATGATTAGCACGTACCAGACGGTAAATCCCACAATGGCTAAAAAAAACAGGCGTGGAGACATGGTCAAAAGAGAGCAGCTATCGCTCACGGCCACAATGTCGCCCACAATCATTGCCAGGTTTACCGCTACGATCAGCAAAGCGATCAGCATGGCCAGCTTGCGCCCGTAATGCTCCCGGATCAGCTCAACCAGGCCTTTTTTGGTTTCCTGGCCAATGCGCGACGAAACAGCGAACACACTGAACAGAACCGGAACGCACAGCACGACCACCCAGCCCAGTGACGTTCCGAAACTGGCGCCCGCCACAGTGGCCGTCAGGACTGCCGCAGGATCTAGGTCTGCGGCCCCGGCGATGATCCCCGGCAGGGTGCGCGCGGCCTTGTGCAGGAGCGTAGATTTCGGATTTTCAGGCGCAGTTTTCTGCGCCAGATGAAGGGCTTCCATTTTGGATCCATTCACTTAGAAGCAGATGCAGCTCTGCTAGTTGGAAGCCTTAGTGAAGGAAGGTTACGGGGAAAAATGCCCCTGATTTCGGCTATTTTCCCACAATGGAACTCGGCTTTTCCGGCCTCTCGGCTTTCGATCTCTTAATCTCGCATGCCTGTTCGCCTTGAATCAGAGCGGCTCCCATGTCTGGCACTCTTCCGCTGTCGGAGCCGTGGCCAGCGGGAACCCAGTACGATATCGTATAACCGCATCCGAAACTGAGCAGTAGTTGCGGCGTCCTGTATTCGAATTTATTGGCGTGGCTGCAATCACATATTCCGTGCAGGCATTTTCAGTGCCCTGCTGATCTCCTCCGAAACGGGCTGGCGCGCAATTTGAGCTGACCGTGTATTTGTAACCACGTTTCTGGCACCACACGCCAGACGTGCAGCTTTCCTGGCTCAGTTGGCTATCCAGCAGGCAGGCGTGTTCAGCGTTGCCTCCGCTGCCGCCGCAATTGCCGCCCAGAGTGGCCAGATCTCGCGCATAACCCTGCTCCGGATAAGTAGTTGAGTAGGTGATTTGCGTCGTATTAATTGTGCGCACGGTGCTTGCCGCAGCAGACTCATTGGCTGAAATTCTGGCATGTAACAAGTTGGGAATGACTATTGCTGCAAGGATCGGGATAGCCAGAAAGCTGATATATCCCAAAATCAGTCCCGTCAACGCCATGCCGTCCCCTTGCAGTCTCCCCCTGCTCTTTTTGATCTTTGACCGTGAAATGTGTCCCAGAATAACGGCGGGAATCCCCGCAAAGAATGAGAGACACAGCACGAATGAAGCAATTCCCAGGACCATGCTGGCGATAGCGCCTCCGTCGGTCCTTGGCGGCTGATACGCCTGATAAGCAGGCTGGGCTTGCGGCGGATATTGCGGCGTAGCTTGCGCTGGAGCTGAAGGTGCATTCAGCCATGCGGATGTCGAGGCCGGACCAGGTGTACTGGGCTGCGGCGGTGGAGGCGTAGGCGCCGCCTGAACGGGCGTTGCGCACTGCGGACAAACTGTGGCATCTTCGGGCATGGAAGCCCCACACTTAAAGCAAAACATTCACCTCTCCTCGGCTACCGCCCATTGCTGATTTACATTTGGGATTCTTGCAGTGGAAAAGTACTGCATTCAAATTAAAAAGGCAATCGTTCGCTTGCTCGGGGAATCACCTTCGTAATGCGTTAAACCGCGTCAGCCATCTTTTTACGCAAAGCGTTTCAGCGCTGCTTCGGCGGCAAAGTATCCGCACATCCCATGCACACCCGGAGCGGGTGGGGTGGATGAAGAGCACAGAAAGACGCCATCCAGCGGCGTGCGATACAGGCTTGCCGTTGGGCGCAAAAACATCTGGCTTAAATACGCTGCGCCGCCGCCGATGTCTCCCCCAATCAAGTTAGGATTATGCCGCTCCATGTCCGCCGGCCGCATGACAGAACGCGCGGCAATGCAATCGCGAAAGCCGGGTGCAAATCGTTCCACCTGTTTTTCGATCCTCTCAGTCACGTCGCCGGTAAAGCCGTTAGGCACATGGCAGTAGCCCCAGGCCGTATGCTTCTCTGCTGGGGCGCGGGAGCCATCAAACAAACTGGCCTGCGCAAACAGCACAAAAGGGCGCTCAGAAACTTTTCCCTGCCATGGCTGCCGTTCAGATTCGCAGATTTCATCCAGCGTTCCGCCCAGATGCACCGTCCCAGCCTGCGCGCATTCCGCCGCGCGCCACGGGACTGGCTGGTGCAAAGCCCAATCCAGCTTGTAAACGCCCGGGCCATACTTAAAGCGTTCCAGGCTTCGCCGGTAAGAACCCGGCAATTTCGCGCCTGCCATATGGATCAGCTGCCGCGGCGTCACGTCCAGCAGGATCGCGCGTACTGGCGGCAATTGCTCCAACGATTCCACGTAACAGTTCGTGATCACCCGGCCGCCCATCGATTCCAGATATTTCACCAGCGCCGCCGTAAGCTGTTGCGATCCGCCACGCGCAAACGGCCATCCAGCGGCATGTCCGGCCACGGTCAGCACCAGCGCCACAGCCGAAGTCGTAAGTTTTTCCAGCGGCAGCATTGAATGCGCGCCCAATCCGGCAAACAGCGCGCGTCCTCGTTCGGTCTTGAAGTACGCCTTTGCCAACGCCGCCGCCGGACGGATCGCCCGCAATCCAAACTTTGCAAAGAAAACTGGATGCTTCGGAATCCCCGGTGGCATAAACACATCCCGCAAAAGGTCTTGCCAGTGCGCCACCAAATCCCCCATCAGCCGCCGGTAGCCATCGCCATCCCCTCCCGGATTTGCGCCGCCATTTGCGCCTGTATTCGCGCCGCTATTTGCGCCGCCGCTCGAACTCCCGCTTGAGCTCCCGCTTGAGCTTAACGACCGCGCGGTTTCATCCAGTGAATGGTGCAGCATTACCGCCGATCCATCATCCAGAGGATGGGCCAGCGGAGCAGGTGGAAATGCCCAATCCAATCCGTGCTTATCGAGTGGCAGCTCGCGCAGGAAAGGCGAGCACGCCACCATGGCGTAAATCGTAGAACAAACGTCATGGACAAAACCCGGCAGCGTCAGTTCCGCCGACCGTACGCCTCCGCCCGGAGTGCTTGCGCCTTCCAGCACCACTACTTTGCGGCCAGCCTGCGCCAGACGAATCGCCGCCGCCAGCCCGTTCGGTCCCGAGCCCACAACAATGGCATCGCTCTCCGGCACTTCCAGCTTCGCTGGTTTGTCTGGCACAGGAGTAAGGATAAATGATTGCATCGGCGAGAATCGCCGTTACCGGCAGGTCCGATAGCCAGCGTTGCTCCGCTTCCCGCGACCAAGCCCGCAGTTGAACCCATGCTGGCCGACAAACCAATCTCCGCCGACGAGCGCAGGCAGTTGGCCGGAACATTTGTGCTCGCCGGGCCAGGTCGGCGGCGGCGCTAATCTGCATGACTCATTCGCGCAATATCGGCCGGACTACCGCGTCTTTGACGAAAACGGACGCCTGATGATCCAGCCGCTGGGAGAAGGCCCGGAACGCCTGCTCAAACAGGATGACGGCAGCTTTGCCATGCGGTCGTCACCGGCGGCGCATATTTCATTTGTGGTGCAGAACGGCCACTCCACCAGCATGAAAATGGATTCACCGGGATTTCCGTTAATCGGCGAGCGCGTTGGGGATGGCGATCCGGCGACGTTTCACGGGCAGGGGAAGTGACCGGGGCGCAGACCTGCCGAAGCGCAGCGTAAGTCTTCAAACCAACTCAGCGGCTAAAAGCCGGACGATGTGTGGCTGTATATACCGCAGGACTAAAGTCCTGCTCCACCCCGTGACGGTCTACATCCGTGCTGAAAATGCTTTAGACTCCGGCGGGATCGCCCTGCGGCAGTCCCGCCGAAATCCCGCAACTACTTGCAGTCGGCTTTGAGAATTGCCTCAGGCACAGCCGTCTTGTGTGAAGCCTGGCTGCTGCGGAACCACTCGGCGTCAGAGCTCTGCCCTGTGCGCGCGCAGCAGGTGATGAACGGATCACAGCTTGAGCCGCCGCAATCGGCGGACGACGTACATTGAAAACCGCAACTGCACCGGCAGAATCCCGTCCTTTTTGGGCCGCCTGCCACCGTGTCAGGTTGTGACGCAGCGAGCGCATGCTGGCCCAGAAGCTCTGGCGAGATCACGCTCTTCAGTGAGAGGTCCGGCATCAGGTAAGTCCGGATGGCCGGTGTGACTGTTGCGCTTGAAGAGTTGGAATCAGACGTTGCAGCAAAGGCAGCCGTCGCTGCCAGCAGAAGAACAAATACCAGGAACAATTTTTTCATACGGTGTCCTTCCTTTAAGACCAGGCTAGAACGGTCTTATCGGTAAAATTTTAGTCCCTGGGGATTGGACACCAGCAGCAAAATTCCAGCGGAGCGATGGCGGGGTTCCCGTTTTGGGACTGTGTTGTCAAAGTCAAACCATCTATTGAGCGCGACGTTTGGTAGTAGTCCACCGTTTTTAACGGCGGTAAAATCACGATAATTTAGAGTCCGGCTTTAGCGGGATGGCTGGCGTAGCCATAGTTCCGGGAGAGGTCTATAGAATGGATGAAGAGAGTGAAAAATGCCTGCACGTGACTATGAACGAATCAGGTTATTGGGACGGGGTGGCTTCGGTGAGGTTTGGGGATGCCGACACCCCAGCCACGGTACTTGGGTTGCGCTGAAATTGCTGGCTTCTAGAATGGACGAGGATGTGCGGCGATTCAAGCGTGAAGTTCGTCTCTTAGCTCAGTTGAATCACCCAGGAATTATCAAAGTCTTGGAGAGTTGCCTTGAAGAAGAGACGCTTTGCTATGCCATGCCACTTTATAGATGTTCGCTTCGTGAGAGAATGCCCGAACTCATGAGTCATCTGGAAAGGGGAAATGGAATTTTCAAGAAAGTATTGCAGGCGATGTCTTATGCCCACGAAGCCGGAGTAGCCCACAGAGACCTCAAGCCCGAGAATATTTTGTATAACGACGATGAGGATATCGTGATTTCGGATTTTGGGCTTGGCCGAGAACTTGACCGAACCACAACCACTCTTACGCTTAGTGGTGCTGGCATGGGAACAATTGCCTACATGGCACCAGAGCAAATGCGAGATGCACGACGGGCGGACGCTCGAAGCGATATTTTTTCTTTAGGCATTATCTTGCGAGAAATCTATACGGGCGATTTCCTTCCCACCCACGAAGCGCCTAACTATCCCGCTGCGATAGAAGCTCTCGTCAGTCGATGCACGCAATTCAATCCAAATTCAAGATTCCAATCAGCTGGAGAATTGCTGGCGGCCTTCGACCGACTTCTCTATGCTCCCAATAATTTAAATTCGGCGGAACGTCTGCGCGAAATAATTAACACAATAAACTTACAGGGTTTTGCGTCTAACGAGCAGCTTGAATCCATGGCAACATCCATTGCTCAGTGCTCGGATGAAGCAGACTTGCTGCACGAAATAGCCACAACGATGCAGACGAACATATTTTTGGCCCTATCCCAATCATTCCCTGAAATAGCGTCTTTACTAGTGCGGGGTTTCGCCGCAAGCTGCAATCGGAGTTTCGATTTTGGTTACACAGACACAATTGGAGCCACTTGCCGCCGACTGTATCACGGATCTCTCAATTCTGAAACGAAAGCCATTCTTGTCGAAACCGCCGTTGTGATAGGAGTGTCTTATAACAGATGGCACGTTATGGAAATCGCAGCCAAATTGGTTGAGCAAACCAAGGATCAGAACGACGCCGTTGCTCTGTTTTCGCGCCTCGAACCATTAAAGCAACAATTGGCTGCAATTGAAGGTTACCTCAAGAAAGAAAACGTTCATCCGATTATCCGACTTTTATTCGACTCGACATAAGACTAGCGGGTGCCGATAATCTCGCGCTCCCCTGCACTACGCGCGGGCCTTCGGCAGAGCGGAAAAAACCTTTTTGTTCCTGTTCCCCGGCACTTATTCCTCAGCGCACGAGCGCGCCTCGGAACCGTACCGGGCTACTACCAATCGTCCCTGGCGGGACTGGGTTTAGTGGCGTTTCCTGTTCGATTCAATACGGCCACCAGGAATGAAAAGCTTGTTCTCTACCCAGACTCTCACGTCGGGGATTGGGCGCTTCGGGGACTCATGGAAGACTAACCAAGCTCGCAGGTCGTACCATCTGCCATGATCGCTCGTCATGAGCGGTTGTTCAGCAATGAATATCTCCGGACGTCCTTGCTCGGTGGTACGCCAACGCTGCTCCGGTGACAATGAAACTTTCATGACAAGATGACGGTTAACAATACTGTAGCTCAGAAGAGGATGTGTTAATTCCAGACCAACATCGGGAAATTCCTGGGCCCACTCGTTGAAGCTCCCGGGTTGTGCGATCAGTGACAACTGCGTCCGAATTGTTAAGTCGTCTTTGAACGGAATACGTGTCTGAGTAAAAAATCCGTATGTCTTCTGGAGCTTCTTCCAGCCTCGGTCAAGATCAGCCTCCAGGACAACAGCTGTTCTGGAATCCGCATAGTGAACGTCGAAAACTTTCTCTTGCACCGTAAGATTGTACGCCAGAAGACGGCTTTTCAGGTGCCGGCTCGGGACGAGTACTTCGAGTGGCATTCGGGTTGAACTCCCTGAATCGACATGGCAAAGGAAAGTTTCTCGGGACCCTTCGACTTCGCGCCAATCATTGTCGATGGGAAGAGGAGTTAAGAGGCGCTTCGCTCAGGGAGACAGGCTGCGGGGGCAGCATTGAGATGGGAATTCTTGATTCCAAAATCCGTTGGTTGCAAGGCGAACGTGGCGCATACCCAAAGTAGTTCAGATCAAAGATTGAGCGGGACTCACAGCGCATACTGAGGCTATGACCATATGGAAGGCCGATGCGCGAAGTGTTCTGTTTGTACAGTGGCCACTTTCGTGCTTGATTCGCTTCAGAGATGCCGCTATACTCCGGCAGCGCCTCAGGGTGTGAGCTGTGGAAGGTCTTTGAAAATCAAGCAAATAGCAACCAGCAATTGGCAATTAGCCCAAAAAACTAACACTGGTTTACGACCCTCTGCCGATGCACTCAGCTTAGGGATCGGGTGGGACTCGATGGGACCAACTGGGATGAACATAGGGGTAGGGGGTGGGGTACCGGGAAAATGAGGTAATTTCGGGATCAGGGGATTGAGAAATAAGGACTTGAGAAATGTCTGCCCGTCAGAAATGGATGCAAAAGCCCTGCAATCTGGAGCAAAACGGCCAGGTAATACAAGGAACAAGCAGAGGGCTGTAGAGATCGCCGGAATCGCCGAAATCGCGCGTGATCGGAAAAACAATCCTTACCGCTGATCAACACTGATGACGCTGATCAGAACAGGCCAAAGGCTAAAGGCTAAGGACTAAAGGCTAACAGCCAAGAGCTAACAGCCAAGAGCCAGCGGCTAGCCCCCAGCTACTTCTCCTCGTCTTGCGCTTTCGTTGGATTCACTGACTGTGCCATATACCGCGTGCCTTCAAAGGTCGCGCGGACCAGGACATCACGCCCCACGCCGAGCTCATCTCTGTGCGCAACGGCCGACGGAGCAAAGTGGATCTCGTAATTCTTGTCGTCGGTAGTGTTCTGCACCGCGATCAGGCCGCGATGGAGATCAAGGAACGTAACTTTGCCGGCAAAGGTGAAAGTCGATCCGGGCACGGCGATGATGCTGACTTCGCGCGCCAGGCCTCGGTTGGGGCTGGAAGCGGCAAAGCGCACGTGGACCAGCGATCCCGGCTTCACGTCCTTAAAGGCCGCAGGGGTCTGGCCGTTGCTGATGCGGGTTTCCGGGTCCACGGCAAAGCGTACCGGCACGGAATTGAGCGCGTCACGTAGCGTAAGTTCATTGTGCTTGGGGTCAATGGCGATGATCTGGCCGTCGGCGTCCGCGGGCAGCTCAGCCACGCCAACGCGTATGTTGCGGGCAAAAATATCATGTTTGTTGTTGTCCAGCTGCGTGTCAACGTAAACGCGTTCGCCCTTTTTGAGCGCCAGTTGCGTGGTTTCCGCGCCGTTATGGAAGATGTGCGTGCGCTCGTCAAAATTGACGGTCCAATGGCCGCCGCCAAAAACGTGCACCGTCATTTTGTTGCGCAGGCGATCAACGCCGCTAATGGTGCCTCCCACCATGGTTGTGGTGGTGCGCGGCACGGGCGCGGGATCAAGAATAGGGTCGTGCCCGTCTGTGACCAGCGCGCCGGACGTGGCGGAGCTATCAAGAATGTCAGTCTTGGGCCGCGCCTGCGGGATAGGAGTTGGCGTAGCCGCGGGTTGGGCCGTGCTGGTTTTATCTGTTTTATCTATGGAAGTATTTTTCTGGTCGTCCGACTTTTGGTCCGCAGCTTTTTGCTCCGCCGCTTTTTGCTCGTCTGATTTTTGGTTTGGTGAATTGGCGTCTACTGAATTTGGGCTGGCGCTCGAACCCTTCTGATCGGACGACGCGGGCTGGCTCGGCTGGTCTTTTGGCTGAGTTGCCGGGGTTGCAGTCTGGTCCGTTGAATTTGGCTGATTCACAGTGCCGGGAGGCGGCGCAGGACTCGTGGTCGGCTGCGAAGGCGCCGTATTCGGGACAGGCGTTTGCGGAAGACCGGAACCGGGAGTCGGCGTAGCAGGATTATTCTGTGCCAAGCCAGCAAGGCCGACTGTCATCAATAAAAAGAGGAGTGCGAGCGACGTTTTGGGGGAACGATGCATAGAGTTCAAAAAACTCCGGGACAAACTAACTTTCGGAAAAACTGGTTCTAAACACAATAGTTCTAAACAATAAAGCTCTGGACAATCCCTTGGATGCAAAGAGCAGCAGCTCAGATGGCAGGCAACCTAAAATCTGCTCTGCCCAACCTGAAAGAGACTTTTGCCATCCAACAGCATAAGCAGAGCTACTGCCCTGCGGCCCTGAGTGTGGAAACCAGAGGGCCAGGGGCTTGAAGCGAGGATTTGAAAAACTCATGCGTTCCCCATTTGCCCGTGTTTTAGCGCCTTCCGTTCTAGCTTTGTCTCTTGGTTTGTCTGTGATGTGTGGTGGATTTCCCGCCCAGGCGCAGCAGATGCGTATCCCGCTGCCCAAGAAAAGCAAATTCACGCCGGTACAGCAGTTGAATCGCGATGGCGTGGCGGCGCTCAAGAAGCATGACATCAACAAGGCCAAGCGCCTTTTCTATAAGGCATACCTCATTGATCCTAACGATCCCTTCACGCTGAATAATCTGGGATATGTCTCTGAGCTGGAAGGCAGCCTGGATCGCGCACAACGCTATTATGATCAAGCCAAAGCCAATACGTCTGAGGCGGTGATTGACCGCTCTACCGCGCAGGAAGTCCAGGGCAAGACTGTGGCCAGCGTTGCCGGACACACGGCTGAAGGCCCCATGAAAGTAAACGAGCTGAAC
>JBARNL010000764.1:0-5251 GCA_049802955.1 Candidatus Angelobacter sp. | reverse complement strand
CACAAATCACGGGCGTTGACTTTTCGCGGTCTTCAGCTAGGATCACTCATGTCGACGGTCGAAAGGGTTAGCCAAAATAAACAGTGGTTGATCCGAAGTAGACTGAGTGACCAGGTTCAGTGGAGCGATCCAGTGGACACCCGGACCCGAAAAAACCGACAGGCTCTGCGAGGAGCAGGTTGGGGTCAGGAACTGCGAAAGCAGTGGTCGCATCAAGGGCTGTGACGGTACATGCATCCACGTTGTTAACTCCCTCGCAGGAGTTGGCAGCTAGAGCATAACCAATGTCACAGCCTTTACTTTTTTTGGCAGACAATTCAAGACATCCCTCCCATCCTATCGAGCTGTTCACTCGCCAATGGCAAGCTAATCAATCAATTAAGTACGTTAATCCCTGAATCTGAACTTTTTTGTTCCGCAGGTCCATCCATTGTGTCTAATTCCGTAGCGGCTGGATTTTGAGCAACGGGCGCGGACCGTGGCAATTCTCGTCCCGCTTAGTCTCCGACTCCTGGCTGCGCTCCTTAGGGTTTCAGGTTTGCTTCCTGAAACCCATTTTTTTGCGAGCCAGAACCTGATTTCGACGCGAACGGATCCGCCGGCAAATCTCGTTGTGTTATTGTAGAGGCCATTTAGGTCCTCGTCGCTATAACTTTACCTGCACTATTGCGCCTATGCTAACGATAGTTTCTCTCATTGTGCTGCCGCTGCTAAGTTTCATTGGTGGCGTTCTTGGCCTGAAGTCTGATCCTTCTGACCCGAAGGAAACCGGTAAAAAAAAATGGATCGTCGCAATCTTGGTCTTTTCCGCTATCGCTTCGATCGCAATATCGATAAGCGGACATCAGGCTGATGTTGCGCAAAAGGAGAAAGATGATGGCAACATAGAGTTCCTGAAGAACAGGCTCACGCTGGTGCAGGGAAATACAGAAGACATCAAGGGAAATACAACAGATATCAAAGGTCTTTTGGCGAATTTTCTCTCTAGTGTGGGCGTGGCACAAGTCCGCATAAAAAGTATTCAAGAAAACGGACTTTCAACACCAGAGAATCTAAAACTAGTTCAAGCGGGAATAACTGGTGACGATTTAATCAAGAGTCTTCTGAGCCAGGTCCAAGCGGAAAACCAAAAACAGCAGACAAAAGTCGTTTATTACAACAAAGACGTCGATCCCAATGACGTAAATGGCCCTCCTCTTGAAAATTCCTTACAACAAGCCGGCTTTAAGCTGGAAAAAACTAAGAACGGACGTAAAAACCCGGATCTCCCGACCAATGCTGTCTGGACAGCCGACAATGTTCCTCCCGAACAAGCGAAGATTGTTGCTTACATACTGATGCGCGCTGGCGTCAAAATACGCGCCATCCGTACCTTTAGCGGTAGCGGCCGAAAGCCAAATGAAATTGAAATCGGAGCAGACAAAGCAATCGCTGAGCGACCGCCATTAACCTTTCAACAAATTCAAGCTAAGCAATCTTTCTCCCGCAATCTCGATTGAAGATGTTTTCAGCTCTTTAAGTAAGCGCAGACGTGCGCCGCCCATCTCGTGTCAGCAAATACACACCCTGTTGACATTCAGAGACACCTAAACCTACCTTCCTTGTGCAAATGATTGCCTTTCAATAACTTGGCATTCGGCTCGGAAATTGCAATTTCCCACAGTGACTCAACGCTGATTGGACGCGCTCTTTTACGCGTTGACCCGGATGTCCCTTATGTTGCCCGACGTTGAATGAATAGAGCGGTTAATTAACGGAGAAATAACGATGTTGTTCTTGAGATATCTGCTGCTGTTCACCGGTTGGGGCCTGCTTACGGCCGCTGCCATTGAAGTTTTCAAAAATATTTACAGAGTTGTCCAGTATCACCGCCAGTTGCGACATATAGCTCCAGGCTCCTTGTCCGGGCTTTCATCGGGACCGGAAGGCGCCCCCGCGGAGCCGCCATTAACCCATGGCGCTACCGTGGAAAAACCGCAACTGAACTGGACCACTGCAAAATGGGCGTTTCCTGCGGCCTGGCTGCCGCTCATCCTTGCTGCCGGCATAGTGGTGGTGCCCAGCGGGATGGGTGGCATCAGAGTGAGCCAGACCGCAGGAACGCTTCCAGGCACTTTGTATCCGGGCGCGCATTTCGTTACGCCGCTGCTCGATTCAGTGGTGCTGTACGACATTCGTGACCAGGTGCTGACAACTTCTTCCGGCAGAGACGGGCTTGAATCGACCAGCGAGGCTGAAGCAGAAAAGCGGGAAGCGAAAAACAAAAAAGCCGACGCCTTCACCGTGCAATCGCGGGAAGGCTTGAGCATTGGCCTGGCGATTACCGTGCGATACAAGTTCGATCCGGCCAGGCTCGATTATATCCATGCCAACCTGCCGCAGCCGGTGGAGAAAGAGATTGTGCCGCCGGTGGTTTCCAGCGTCTTTCGCGAGCTGGCGCCAAACTATACCGTCCGTGAAGTTTTTGCCACCAAGCGCGAAGAGATCCGGCAAAGCGCCGCAGACCGCATCACGCGAAAGCTGGGAGCGGATGGAATCATCGTGAAAGAAGTTATGCTGCGCGACGTGCAATTGCCGGAGGAATACGCAAAAGGGCTGGAAGGTCTGCTGCTGAAAGAACAGCAGAATGAAGGCATGGGCGTTGAGACCGAAATGAAAGCCAAACAGGTAAAAATCGCGGAGCTTGAGGCCGAAGCAGCGCGCGTGCAGCAGGTAAAGCAGGCCCAGGGCGCAGGCGAAGTGAGAGTCTTACAGGCCAAATCAGAGGCGGACGCGATGCAGTTCACGCTGCCGCTGAAGCAGAAGCAGATTGAGCAGTCGCGGCTGGAAGCGGAGGCACAGAAAGAAACCACGGTGAAAAATGCCGAAGCCCAAGCGCAAGCCAAGGTCATCGACAGCAAAGCTGAGATGGAACGCCGGGGCATGCTGGCCGAAGCCGAAGCCAATCGAATACGCATAGTTGCCGTTGCGGACGGTGAACGCATGAAGTCAGAAGCCGCGCTGCTCAAAGAGAGTCCCTTGTTGATCAATAAGATCGTGGCCGAGCGAATGTCTGACAAGCTGCAGATCATGATGGTGCCTTCAGACGCCAAGATCTTCTTCAACGACATCATGAAGAGCGGCATCACTCCTGATGCTGTGACCAACGCCAAAGCCGCGCAGGCCGCGGCAGAAGAAAGCGAAGGGCCCGATCAGGAGCAGGACGAGCAAGCGGCACCGGCACAACAAGCAACACGAAATAAGGCGTGGAAAGCAAGATAGGTTTCTGCTGGAGTTGTCCGGGCTGCCAGTTCCCGCCGGAATGGGCGGCCCGGGCCGGCGGAAGGTCTTTACCACTGATTTTCACTGATGACACTGATAGGAAAAACCGGATCGGATAGTTAGCTGGCAAACTGTTTTCGCGCATTAATTCTATGAGTGCAATCAGAGGTTCAGAAGGTGTTTCCCCGATTGCTAATTGAAGGCTTTTCCAGTCAAATGAGGAGCTATACCAAGCTTTCATTCAATGCTAAAGACCGCCAATAGACGATGGCTGTGCGCGTTTTTGTTTTTAGTTGCGGCGACCGCTTCCGCCGTCGCGCAGGAAGTGTCTTCGCTTCCCCCATCGGCGACAGAATTCGTCCAGCTGATCCAGTCGCGCGCGGGATCGCCATCGGCAGTCGCTGTGACTTTCCAGAACCTGTCTTCACTCTCGCCAGAACGACAAGAAGCTTTGCAGAACGCGATCTTCAGTGCCTTCCGCAATGCCAACGTCAGGGTGGTAAAGCCGGAACAGGCGGTAGCGGAAGTCCACGTTACTTTTTCTGAAGACTGGCAGGGCTATCTCTTGATCGCAAGCATTCAGCAGGGATCAACCAACCAGACGGTGATCAAAAAGTTGCCGCGCCCGCAGCAGACGCAGGCTGCGCACGCCACCACGATCACTATCCGCAAGATTTCAGTATGGCAGCAGGAAACGCCCATTCTGGATTTTTATCAGGACAGCCAAAACCTGCTCGTGCTGGAGCCCAGCCAACTTTCGCTGTACTCAATGGATTCCGGACAATGGCGTGCACGGCAAACGTTGGGAATCCCGCACCAGAATCCGTGGCCGCGAGACCTGCGCGGGAAGCTAGAGGTTCGCGGCGGAGAACTCAACGTCTTTCTTCCCGGCGCGCGTTGCAGCGGAAAGATTTCTCCTCCTTCGCTTGATTGCCGCGCCAGTGACGATCCCTGGCCTATTGGTGAAGGGCTGGTCGCGTTCTTTGCGCCGCGCAGAAACTTCTTCACTGGCTTGCTTGCAGGCTCAAGCGCAGGCGCTTCTGTCGCGCCGTTTTTTTCTGGAGCAACGTGGCAAAGCAACGACCAGCATGTTTGGCTTTTTACCGGCACGGATGGTCATACACGGCTTTTTCAAAATGATCTCGGCACGCCCACAGCAACGTTCAACGGCTGGGGAAGCACGCTGGCTCCCGTGCATTCAGTTTGCGGTTCAGGGTGGCAAGTGCTGACCAGTTCGCCCGCAGACACTACACGCCCCGATAGCGTGCAGGCAGTTGAGATTTCCGGTCGAGAAGCTTTGCCGGCGAGCGCTCCGGTGGATTTACCGGGTACAGTGGAAGCGTTGTGGACCGCCGGCAATTACGGTCAGCTGGTGAACGGAGTATTGCATTCACAGCAAGGCAAGTATGAAGCGTTTACTCTTACAATTATTTGCAATCAGTAGTTGTGTACTGCTGGCGGCCGGCGCGTATGGCGGATCGCGTCCGCGATACGGCGGCACTGTGCGTATTCTGCTTCATGACCGTGTGCTTTCCATTGATCCGCTCAGCGATGAAGACCGCCCCACCGCGCGTGACCGCATGGCCGCGCTGGCGTTTGAAAATCTAACACAAGTGGACGCACAGGGACGTTTGCGTCCGGGCCTTGCGCTGTCATGGCATGCAGATCAGGCAAGACGCGCGTGGCAATTTCGGCTCAGGCTGGCGAATTTCCATGACGGCACAGTTCTGACAGCGGCTGATGTTGCAGCGAGCCTAATGAAAAGTAATCCGACATGGAAATATTCCGCTGTTGATAGACAGACTGTATCCATTGAAACGCCTTACGCTGTCCAGCAGATGCCGGAGCTGCTGGCGTTACCACGGTACGCGATTGTAAAACGCCAAGCCGACGGCAACAATGCGCCGATCCTGATTGGCACAGGAAGTTACAAGCTGAACCAATGGCAATCCGGCGAACATGCGCAGTTCACCGCCAATGAGGATTACTG
>JBARNL010000763.1:0-2190 GCA_049802955.1 Candidatus Angelobacter sp. | reverse complement strand
CCTTCAGCCGTCGAAATAAAATCAGGAACAATATTCACCGGACGCATTTGGTTCTGAGCGCGGTTATCTGAGCGAAAAAATATGTCTTTGCTATTTTTCAATGTCTACCAACTCAATCTTCTCAATAGGACAGCCCAGAAACTTGCTTCCGAGCCTCCGAAATTTTTCTACAGAATCCGTTGCATAACAGCGCAAGTCGCCCGGTGCGCCCTGTCCCCGATTTGTGCCCAGCAACTCTACCACTTTGCCAGCGGTGGATTCCGCCGAATCCACAATCTCTACTGACTGCGGGACGACGCGTCGCAAGAGCGGCCTAATCAATGGATAATGCGTGCAGCCCAGCACCAGGACGTCAGCGTCCCGGGCTCCATCTTGAAAGACTTCGTCCATATATATATGAGCCACCTCTTCCGTTACTCGATGCTCAATCCAGCCTTCTTCCACCAGCGGCACAAAAAGAGGACAAGCTTTTTCGGTGGTTTGCATCCCTTGCCGCTCAAGAGCTTGCTGATAAGCATGGCTCGCGACGGTGGCCTCGGTTGCAGCCACAACTACTTTTCTAGTTTTTGAAATCGCCGCAGCGCGTTCAGATCCTGGCTCAATTACGCCCACCACAGGGACTTTCACTGCGTTTCGAATGTCATCGAAGGCCAATGCGGTGGCAGTGTTGCACGCGACCACCAGCATTTCAATCCCATATTCTTCAAGAAAATGCGCTGCGGAAATGGCGTACTTTGCCACGGTGCGAACGGATTTCGCGCCATAAGGAAGATGCGCGGTATCGCCGAAATAAAGGTAATCTGCCGCTGGCAGCGCTTTGCGCAACTCTCGGAGAACTGTCAGGCCTCCAAACCCCGAGTCAAAGACTCCAATCACTGGAGGCATGCTTATTCAAACTCCTTGGCTAGTTCATGCACTGCAGCCGTCTGATAGAAAGACATAAGATCGGCGTGGCCGGCCAGGGTTTCGCGCTCTTTGCCGTCCACCAGAAACTTGACCTTGGTAATGCCGGGAACATTGGCGGTAAGCGTTTCAATGAGCGATGCCAGCGTCAACTCTTCCAGCAGGATCCCTGAAGGATGTCCGTCCGCAAATTGTGCTGTGGTATCCACGATCATCGTATCGTCGCTGATGAAATATACATCCTTTATGTCAGCGCCTTTGGCCAGCGGATGCGGAGATGGCATTTGCAAATACTGCGCCAGCACCGACCGCAGCGTTTCCCGTGCGCGCAAATTGCGGTCTGCCGGCAGAAAAACATCCGCCGGACGCCAGCGGAGGGCCTGATCTTCATCGTAGGCCAGCAATAACTGGATATGCTCCTGCTTGCCGCTGACTATTGGCGCTGCCGGACCAGCCTCGGCGGCCTGAAGCGTCAGCGCTTCCTCTTTATGCGTGATGCGGATAATGACTATGCCGCTGATCAGTATCGCCAGCAGCACCAGCGCAATCGTGATCTGAAAATGCCGGGGAATCACTGGCCTGCTCCTATCTGGCTCCTGATCTGCACAATTCCCAATGCGATGGCCGTCGCAACATTTGTTTGCCGCTTCTGGCTTTCGAGTGATTGAAGATCGTCTTCGTCCGGAGCCAGTTCCACCGCGATCGCCGGCGCGACTAGGTTATTTAATGGCCGCAATGGCACACGCGTGTTCGCGACAGTCAGGCCCTTGTTTTTGAGCTCTTCAGAAACTGCGCGGGCCACGTTTTGGCTTCGACTCAGCGCGCCCAATTGCGCGTCCTCCCAGGGCAAAAAGCGTCCCGCTAACGTCTGTTGCGCATCAGTTACGACGGGTGCATAAACCCTTACGCCTTTTCCCAGATGTCCCGCATGTAGCGCCACATAAACGCTGGCGCGCTGCTCATTAGTGATTTCTGCGCGACGGTCCAGACTGAGATCAATGTCAGACTCGCGCAGTAATCGCGCCGGGATTCCGCGCTCTTCCAATTCCTTGCGCAACTCGCGCGCCAGGTGAAGCGTAATGTCTTTTTCCGCCAGTTTTCCGCCAAAGGTTGCGCCTTTGTCATTACCGCCATGGCTGGGGTCAATCATTACAAAGAACTCGGGCGTGCGCTTCTGGCCTTCTGCCGAAGGCATTGCAGATTGCGCGGGCGTCGGCGTAGACGCTACCTCAGGAGCTTGCGGCTTCAACACAAAGGTCTTGCCATCGTCGCTGCGAGTAAGCTGCA
>JBARNL010000762.1:0-6369 GCA_049802955.1 Candidatus Angelobacter sp. | reverse complement strand
TTGTCATCCTGACCGAAGCGCCTCTGCAACCGTTAGCACGCTCTTTGTTCGAGCGACTCCATCCCCAATTTGTCATCCTGAGCGAAGCGCCGCTAGAATCCCGTACTGAAATGGTTGATGCGCGCGCAGTCGAAGGATCCCGACAATGCTTGCAGAGCCACGCCGACTCAGGGAGTTCTCACTAGACAAGGTGAGTCGAATCCCACAAGACGCCGGATTACACCGGCAGCTCTTCCTGCTGCCACTCCGTCGCCACCACCTTTGGCTCTTCGCACAATTGCATCACCAAATTCTCCAGCACCAGGCGTTTGCTCGGTGCGTTCGACCGCAGAGCCAGATCGGCGCGGGCGATCAGCTTGAGAGCGCGGGTGAGATCGCGGCGGGATTTATAGCGGCGGGCCTGGCGGATCACGTCTTCAGCGGCGAAGGGAGGCAGACGGAAGCCCTGCCACAGCGCCTGCCAGATAGCGCGCGAATCGCGGACGTTCTTTTCCAGAATCACCAGCATCTGGCGGAAGGTGCGGGCCAGCATATAAAGATGGCCGATAGCGGCGTCATCGCCTTCGCTCGTCGAGAGCAGCGCGTCCAGCACGCTGAGCGCGCGGGTTTTATCGCGAGCGGAGATGGCGTCAGTCAGTTCATAGAGCGACCGCTGCTTTGCCGCCAGCACCATCGTCTCCACGTCGCCCAGCGTGATGTGTTTTTTCTCGGCGACATAGAGAATCAGCTTTTCCAGCTCATGGCTCACCAGCATCATGTCAGCGCCCAGCGCGTCGATCAATTCGCGGGCCGCGTCCTGATCCACTTTTACGTTTTCTTTCTGCGCCTGGTCGATGATCCAGCGCATGCCGTCGGCTTCTTCCACGCGCGCCAGCTCCACAATGCCGCAATATTCGCCCAGCGTTTCACGGATGCGCTCATAGCGGTCTTTATCCTGCATCTCCATGCGACGAACGTCGGCGGGAATGCTGATGTGATCGGCGACAAAGATGATCACGGCGTCAGGGTTGGGATCTTTCATGTAGGCTTCAATGGCGGCGAACTCTTCAGCGTGCGATCCGCGCCCGTAAAGCTCTTTGACGCCGCGCACAAAGAAAACCTGAAACGGCGCCATGAGTGACGGCGTGCGCGCGCGATCCAGCACCTCAGCAATGCTTACCTGCGCCAGATCAAGATCATGCAGGCTGAAGTCCCGCATATCGGCAGGGACAAGGTGCTGCAAGAGCGCGTTGCGGCATTGGTCGCGAAAGAAAACTTCGTCGCCAATCAACACATACGCCGGACGAAGCTTGCGGCCCGCGATTTCTGACGCAAACTTTTCCGCCGAAGCAAAGCTTCTGCCCGGCGCCGGCATCAGAAGGCCTCCATGATGTCACCGACCAGGGTGCGGGCAAAATCCTGCGACATGCGCTGCAGCGCCGGAGTTTCTTCCTCAAAAAAGCTGGTGACTTCACGCGAGACCTGGTACTGCTGGCGGAACATGTAATTCTGGTTTTCAAAAAACGTGTGCCCGTTGTGATCGACGAGCGAAACTTTCATTGACACAGTGACGACGGCGCTGGAGATACGCCCGGTCTGCGCGTCATAGGTGAGCGGCGCGGCCTGCGCGGAGACGACCGTGCCTTTCAGCACGGCGTCCGCAGACTGGCCGGCGTCATTGGCGATCTGGTAATGCGTGCGCGCCAGAAATTCGCGGATAACATCGCGCGTGAGCATCTGCTCAATACGGTAAGTCTGCGTTTGATTGATAAACACCGGCACGGCTATAGTGCGAACGCTGGCAGGAATGCGCGTGGCGTGTCCGGCGGTGTGATAGCCGCAGCCGAGTATGGCGAGTGTCGCCAGCAAAAAAATGTGGCGCGCGAACTTCACTGAACTTTTCCAAACGGCCGGACAGCGGCCAGCGCGGTGGCGCAGTCGGCGGCGGTAAGCGCGGCCATGCGCAGATTGTCCACGGCGGCCCAGAGCCAAAAACCGTTTTCATGCACCACGTCACGCCGCACCGCGACCATGATCTCGTCATTGCCCGCGACGTTTACGTTGCTGGGAGAATCTTCTGGCGAGCGCGCAATCTGTACATGCTCGCCCACAAGGCTGCGCGCGAAATCTCCAATGGCCATGGGGGCGGCCATCTCAATATAGATGGAAAACGTATGCGCGTGGAAAACCGGCGCTTGCACCAGCGCCATGGCAGGCATCGGCGCATGGACGCCCAGAAGCTTGCGCAGGTGCGCGGCGATGCGGCGCTCCGTGGCTTCCAGCGGCCGAGCTGAAGCGCGGCCATAACGGTCCAGCATGTTGAACGCAACTTGCGAATCGAACACTGCCGTGGGCATTTGCTGGAACGATAGAAGATTTACGGTCTGCTCGTGCAGCTCGTCCATGCCCTGGCGGCCGCGTTCAGATACCGGCTGAAAGATCGTAGCAATGGTGTTGCGGATTGGCCCGGCTTTTTTTGCACGCAGCAGCAGCAGCGCCAGCGCCACCGCCGCGGGATGCGCCGTGACAATCGAGCTGGACTCCAGCGTGAACTGCGTCAGCTCGCCCAGCTCGCGCTCAATCCACGGCGCGCTTACTGGCACGCCCGGCTCGTTTTCCAGCGCGTATGACATATCGACAATCGCGCTGCCGGCTTCACGCGCCAGCTTCCATTTCTTGCGCGTGAAATCTTCTTCTGACGCGAAGAAGGTAAAGTCCATCTGCGCCAGCTCGTCACGTCCCACGGGCTGCACTACGGCCACTTCATCCTGCACGCGCTCCAACTGACCCAGTGACTCATCGTCATCCAGCAGCTTGATTTCCGTGGCTGGAAAGTTGCGCTCTTCCAGCACGTCCTTAAGTTCTTTGCCTTTGAGCGAAGCAGCGCCAACAATCGCCACGCGGAATAGGTTCTGTGTCTCTGTTTTCATCTGGGCTCTGGAGCCTCATTATATCCGTGCTTCGGCTCCGGCGGCTTGCGACGGAAAACGTATGAGAGCCTGGTGAATACCCCGCTCAGCGCGTATGACATGGCGATGATGAACAGCATGTAATGATGGAACGCAACCAACAGCGCAAGAAATCCGCAGATAAGAATAAATATCTGGAACGGATGCCGATTGCGCAGGTTGAGGTCCTTAAAGCTGTAAAAGCGCCAGGTACTCACCATCAGGAAGCCCACGGCAATGAGCAAGGCGAACCACAACGGCGCAAGTTGCGGCCATAAAATCGGATATCCGCTTACCAGGTGGATGGTCGCGGCAATCACGCCTGCGCCGGCAGGTATGGGCAGTCCGACGAAATATTTTCTTCCTGGCCGCCCCGGATTGGATGGCTGCGGATTCACCTGAATATTGAATCGCGCCAACCGGCTTGCGCCTGCGACGAGAAAAACGAACGTCGCGATCAGCCCCAGCTGCACCATCTTGTCATGGACGGCGGGAAATCCGCGGTCGGGCAGCAGACTGAATCCCCACATCCACGCAAGCAATGCCGGCGCAACGCCAAAAGTAATTACGTCCGCCAGCGAATCAAACTCGCGGCCAAAATCGCTGGTAGTGTTGGTCATGCGCGCAATGCGGCCGTCTAGTCCATCGGCTACCACCGCTATGCCAATCGCAAGCGCAGCGTGGTCAAAGTGCCAAAAGTCCTGGCGCGTGCCCAGCACTGTCTGGCTCAGCGCGTAATAGCCTGCGCCAATATTTGCGGCGGTAAACAGAGAAGGCAAAATGTACATGCCTTTGCGCATGCGATTTTTTCCCATCGGCGGAAGCTGGTCTTCCCATCGCCGCATGGGAGAAGGCATTTTCATCGGAAGGCCCCTGTATTTTCCCGCTTGGGTGAGGACGGCAATTTACGCGAAGGCGCTACTTTCGCCAGAATGCTTTCGCCACCTTTTACCCGATCACCCAGCTTCACGCTGATTTCCGCCGGCTGCGGAAAAATTACGTCCGTACGCGAGCCAAACTTGATCATGCCCACGCGCTGTCCCCGAAGAAGCTTTTCACCCGGCTTGTGATTGAACACGATCCGCCGCGCCAGCAAGCCGGCAATCTGCTTAAAGACCACCGTCATGCCGTCGCCTTCCAGGGTGACGGTATTCTGCTCGTTGTCGTCGGAGGAACCCGGGGCCATGGCGTTGCCAAAAAGGCCTTTTTTGTAAATCGCGCTCTTGATCACGCCGCTGATAGGCGAGCGGTTCACGTGGACGTCAAATACATTTAGAAAAATGCTGATGCGCGTGCAGGGTGCGCCGTTGAGTTGAGTGGTCTCAACACATGTCACTTTTCCATCGGCAGGAGAAACGACTAAGCCTTCACCCGTAGGAATCACACGCACAGGATCGCGGAAAAACCAGAGGAAGAAAGTCCCCAGCAGGATAGGCAAAGCCGCAAAGGCGAGCGAGTGCGTGAGCCAGCCAATCGCGGCGGCAACCACAGCCATCCCCAGGGCGTAATAGATCCCGTCACGAACCATTCCCTCTGATTATAGCGATTTAGCGCGCCAGAACGTGCTTAGTTCTTTACCTGAACTGTCGATTCCTGTGGTTCACTCTGCTTTGCCTCTAGAGTCAGTGTCATATACATTTGCATTCTGAAGCGCTGCAAATGTGCATTCTGAGGATGGCCCTGCGGAAGTCCGCCTACCTGAAGGCGGGCATGTTGGGAGTTAATCGGCTACTTCGCCAATTATGCGGCAGCACGACGATTCGTCTTTCTCTGTGACGATTCCTCTTTCGCTGTAAGGAGCTGTGATGAAGTCTTTAGTTGTTGCTATGTGTGTTCTGTTTGCGACTGGTGTTATGAGCGCCCAGCAGACCGGCTGGCAGCCATCTCCGGGACATACGCAAATACCGATATGGCCTGGGGCTGTGCCTGATCAACAGGCCGTCGCAGGACCAGAAGTCGCGACGACCAGAACAAAGGACAACCTCGTCGGCGGCAGGCCTTGGACTTACATCAGCACCGTCTCGCAACCCACCATGACGGTCTATTCGCCAGAGGGAAAGAATACGGGCGCAGCAGTCATCGTGTTTCCTGGCGGGGGCTATCTTGACCTGGCTATCGATTTAGAAGGCATAGAAATCTGTGACTGGCTCACCGCTAAAGCAATCACGTGTGTGCTGTTGAAGTATCGAGTCCCGGGTGAGCCAGGGTATCCGAGTCCTGCAACATATCCGAAATCCGGGCCGTATCCTGAATCACCCATGGCGTTGGAAGATGCGCAGCGGACGGTGGGGCTGCTGCGCTTTCACGCTGCGGAGTGGCACATCGATCCGCACAAGATTGGAGTATTGGGTTTTTCGGCAGGCGGTCATCTCTCGGCAGCCATAAGCACGCATTTTGCCAAGCGTTTGTATCCGTCTGTGGATGCCGCTGACAAAGAGAGCTGCCGCCCGGATTTTGCCGTCGTTATTTATCCGGGCCATCTGTCGCTGGCCTCGGCGGAGCGGGACGCAAGGAAAGGCACAAAAAAGTTTGACATTCATTTTCCGCCGAACGCCGATAAAGATTTGGGGTTGAATCCTGATATTCCTGTCACCGATCAGGCTCCGCCTACGTTTTTGCTTCAGGCAGAGGATGACCACGTGGACAGCGTCAATGACTCGCTGGCTTACTACATTGCATTGAAGGACGCCGGCGTTCCGGTGGAGATGCATCTGTATGCCCAGGGCGGGCATGCATTTGGCCTGCGGCCTACCAAGTTCCCGATCACGAGATGGCCTCAATTGATGGAGACATGGCTGGGGACGATCGGGATGATTTCGCAATAGGTGCTCTGTTGACGCACGGACAGAAGCGCCTCCAGAATGGCACGGAAGCTAAGTTATTGATTCCATTGGTAAGCAGCGCAGAGACAAACCTGGGCGCCGATTGGAAATAACTTTTTTGTCTTCCTCTATATTTTTCGGGCTGGTTTTGACTCTTTTAGTCAACTGAGGCAAGTTCATCCGTCAATAATAAAAAGAGGCATGGACCCGGAAGCCGTGCCCTTTTTACTTTTGTCTGCGAAACGCAGTTTTTACCTCATCCTGCGCGATTTCCCGCAATACCGGCAACAATTGGCTGTCATCCTGCAATTCTGTTATCGAGAAGGCATTCACCAGGCGCATGCAATCCGCCGTTTTCCGCCTCTCACTTTTTCTGCAGCGTCGCGCAGGCGGCATCAAAGTCTGAGCGGCTGCCCTCACGGAGCGTGAGCGGTACCACCTCTCGGACGGGGCGCATGTTGGAATTCTTGGCCAGCACGGCGCCGGGATCAAAGGCTTGACTTAGCGAGCCATGGTCGTCCAACACCAGGTCAGGATTGTTCCACTTACCGCGGAACTCCAATGAGGGACTGTATTGGCTGCCGTACCGGGAGTAATTGTGCGCGTAAATCACGGCTGAC
>JBARNL010000761.1:0-3783 GCA_049802955.1 Candidatus Angelobacter sp. | reverse complement strand
CTTCGGCAATCACTATGACTTTACTGAGAATTTTGCCCAGCCTCTGGTCGGCGGCTCTGAAATAAAAATCCTTTCCGCTCAGGGCGATATTACCGTTACAGCCAGTGAAGACAATCAAGTTCATGCCGTAGTGCATAAGTCCGTGCACACTGACTCGCAGGAGAGCGCGAACCGCCTGAATGACTCCACGCATCCCAAATTTATCCAGCAAGGAAGCCTCTGGCTCCTGGACCTGACCAGCGGTGATTTTGAAAAAGCTCGTTTCGACCTTAACCTGCAATTGCCAAAGCAGATTGCTCTCTCCATATCCACGCGTCGCGGAAATCTGAGCGTCTCGCAACGCGAAGGTACTGTGGATCTAAGCACAGACCGGGGAAATCTAAGCGCTGAGAACGTGAAAGGCGCCACCTCACTGCACTTGCGCCATGGCTCAGTCAGCGTAAAAACCATCACCGGCAATGTTCAAGTGGATGGCGAAGTTGAAGACGGAAGCGTTTCTGATGTCACTGGCACTCTGGAATTTAATGCCGGATACAATGGCAGCGTGCAGCTTTCCCACATCGGACAGCGGCTCCACTTCAAGTCAGTCCGCACTGATTTTCAGCTCGCCAAGCTCGATGGCGAAATCTCCATGGGCGACGGCGATATCCGTGCTACCGAATTTGCCGGGCCGGTTAAGCTCAATACTCGTTCCAATGAAGTGCATTTTGAGAATGTGAGCGGTGAAGTTGAGGTGGAAGACCGTAACGGCCTGGTTTCAATTCGCCCTAAAATGCCGCTCGGAAATATCGATGTCAACAATGTGCGCGGGGGGATTGAACTTGAATTGCCCCCAGCCATCGGCTTCAAGCTTGATGCAGAGAGCAAAGACGGCACCATTGACGTCAACGATTTCAGCATCAGTGTGGACAACCAGAGCCGTGACGCCACGGCCCGCGCCACTGTTGGCAAAGGCGGCCCTGACATTCGCCTGCGTACTGACCGCGGCACCATTCAGATTCGCAAGCAGTAAATTTGCGGCGGTTGCTCGGTGACTTGGATCGACTTCCGATAATTCTTTAAAGATCGTCATCCTGACGGCCGTTAAGCGAGCACGCGCTTTCGGGTCCCGTTCACGTCCATTTTGGCGTGAATGGGCAGAGCGCGCGAGTAGGCCGGAAAGACCTTGTGCTTTGACGAGAGCATCACTTTACGAATGAATCGAGATCAAACTGGAGACGATGTTGCTTTCTCCAGCCTGGCATCAATCACTTCAACTGCTCGCGCCAGCACCTGGTCCAGCGTGAGATAAGTTGAGTCAATGAAGACAGCATCCGCCGCCGGCTCTAGCGGTGAGTTAGCGCGCGTTCGATCACGCTGGTCTCGCGCCTGCAACTCAGCTAAAACAGACGCTTCGTGCGTCGCCGCGGCAGGACTTTGCTGGAACCGCCGCGTTCCGCGAATTTCCGGCGCTGCATCCAGAAAGATTTTTACTTCAGCGTCAGGAAAAACTTTTGTGCCAATGTCGCGGCCTTCCATCACTATGCCGCCGCCCGCTCCCATCTTCCGTTGCGCCGCCACCATCCATTCCCGCACCGCCGGATGCACTGACACCTTCGACGCAGCATCCGTTACTTCCTGTGTGCGCAGGCGCTCCGTCACGTCCTCTCCGTCAAGCAGGACGCGATTGCCCTCCGGATTCGGCGCCAGTTCAATCCGTGACTTCTCCGCCAGTGCCGCCAATTCTTTCTCAGCGTCGAGTGAAACTCCGCTTTCAATCGCCTTAAACGCCAGCGCGCGGTACATGGCGCCGGTTTCAATGTTGGTGTAGTTGTATCGTCTCGCCAGCAAAGCAGCCAGCGTGCTCTTGCCGGAACCGGCAGGGCCATCAATGGCGATCACCAGTTTTCTGCTGCCGTCACCAGCCAAAGCGTCATCACGCATTGCGTCTCCGTTGCGTGTCCGGTGGCGGCGTCAGTCGGATCAGGCTCTTCGTCCCGATTGTCACCAGGCTGAGTTCGCGCGCCTGCAATAGCGCGCCCACCGCCTCGCGCACCTTGGATCGCGATGTCATGTGCGAGAAAAACTGTTCAATGTCATCCTGCTCCACCGCGATTGCGGTTTCCAGATATTTGCTCACCAGCGCGGTAACCGCTTCCGGCACGGAAATGTTGATGCCTTCTTTTACCGGCCCCGGCGCCCAGCGGTAAAGCACGTCCCAGGAAGCGCCTGCGCGCGGACTGTAATCCACCCGCGTAATCTTCAGGATCGACCATAACTCGGTAAGCGCGCGGTCCAGCGCTGCCTGACTGCTTTCGCGTCCAACATATTCCTGCAGCTGGGTTTTGCTCAACGGCCCATGTTTCTGCAGCGCCTCAAATACTTTGGCTGAGAGCTCAGAAACCGCCGCGCCCTGCGCTTTTTTTTGCGGCAGAGCTTTCGGCGTGCGGTCGCCCACCAATCCGTAAAAGAAAGGAAACGCCGCCGCGGAGACGATCAGCGTGTTTTCTCCGGACAAAATGATTTCAAACGCTGAACGCTCGCGCAGCAGACGCACCATCAGGTCGGTTGCCTGCTGGGCACGCGGATCGGCGAAAGCGTTTTTTGCCAGCGGCAATTCCGCCGCAGTCCCGGCAAACGCTGCCATAAAGTTCGGCACTCGCGGCAACGTGCGTTCCGGATACATCAGGCAAAAGCCCACGGACTCAATGAAACTTCGCGCTTCTTCCACCGTATGGACAGCGTTGCCGTCAATCCGCCAGTTCGCCGCCCGCTTCTGCTCGAGTTCTTGTTCAGTCATTTTGGGTTCAGAAGCCTTAAAGCGATTTCAGGGTTAATCTTTCTTCATCTCGTCATCCCGAACTCCGTCAACGAAGCGCGCGTTTTCTTCAGCGCGCGAGTAGGAGTGAGGGAACTTGTGGTTTTCTCGAAGAATCTACGGTTTTATAACACTGCTCTAATTCGGAAACTCCATGCCTGAGCCCATGAACATGTCCACCCAGCCAACCATGCAATATTAATCTGTCATCCTGAGCGAAGCGACGCTGCGCAGCTTCGCGGCGCGTAGTCGAAGGACCCCGAGAATACATCACTGTACCATGCTGTCTCAGGGAGTTCTCACGACACGCCTCCATAGCTGAATGAATGCACGACATCGAGAACAATCATCGATCCCCATTAGACATGGAACATCCGTTCAATGCTTGCGAGCATCTCATCGTCGCTCACACTCTCTGCATTGTCCAACTGAGCCAACCCCTTCTGCACTTCCGCTCGAAACCACTTGTCATGGTCGAGATAGGCTTCCACAATTTCCTGCACAAGCTGGTCGACCGCGCATCCACGCTCCGATGCGACGCATTTGAGTTCGGCTTCGAATTGAGGATTAAAGTGGAGTTCCATATAGGCAGCTTAAGTGTCTATCGAGGAGACGTTCCTGGGCTGCTCCTTACTGTCAGTCGTGATCTCGATAGATTTCCTCCCGCCTGAACGCGCGCAAAGGAAGCACAGGAATCTTTTCAGAATAGACAGTCATCGCGTCGAGCGCAGCTTGAAATTCCTCTTGGCTCAGCTTGTGTCCGCTCGGCTGATGTCCGCTCCATTTCAGGATCGAGTTGGAAGGTGAATGCCATATCTTGATCAATATTTTCGCACACAACTCAACAAATATCCTCCGCTCCCTCTGTTCCTCTGCGTTTCAAAGGTCTTGGTGTTGTGCCTTCTAAATCCTCTTAAACGCCTTCTTTATCTCCTTCACGGAATACCGCAGCACCACCGGCCTTCCGTGCGGGCATGTCATCGGAC
>JBARNL010000760.1:0-8748 GCA_049802955.1 Candidatus Angelobacter sp. | reverse complement strand
GCAACTATCAGGGCGCGCTGGACAAAGCGCTGAAGATGGCCGATTACACCAAGCTTCGCGAAGAGCAGAAGAAGGCGCGCAAAGACGGACGCATTATGGGGATTGGCGTATCGACCTATGTGGAGATTTGCGCGCTGGGGCCTTCATCGGCGATGCCGGCGGGAGGCTGGGAGAGCGCGACGGTGAGAATCGAGCCGACCGGTAAGGTCACGATTTTGACAGGGTGCTCTCCGCACGGACAAGGCGAAGAAACTTCTTTCGCGCAGATTGCCGCCGATGAACTGGGCGTGAGCGTGAATGATTCCACCGTGATTCACGGCGATACCGCAATTGTGCAGTACGGCATTGGGACATTTGGCAGCCGCGGACTGGCCGTAGGCGGAGTCGCGGTTCATATGGCATTGCAGAAATTGAAAGCCAAAGCCGCGAAGATTGCCGCGCACATGTTGCAGTGCGAGTCGGCGACGTTTGCAGATGGAAAATTTTGCGCGTCGGGCAGCGGGGGTGAGGTGCGTGAACCCGTGGTTCCAATGGGACAAGCGCCCGCTGCGTCATTGCCGGAGCCGCATCCCAGCGGAAGGACAGTAACGATCCAGGAAGTAGCACTGGCGGCGCACCTCGCAAAGAGCCTGCCGGAAGACATGGAGCCCGGACTTTCAGCCACGGCATTCTATGAGCCGAAAAATTTTACGTTTCCGTTCGGCACGCACATAGCTGTCGTGGAGATTGATCCCGAAACGGGCGAGATACATTTCCAGCGCTATATCGCTGTTGATGATTGCGGCAAGCAGATCAACCCGATGCTGGTGGCGGGGCAGGTCCATGGTGGAATCGTGCAGTCAATGGGCCAGGCCCTGTTTGAAGAAGTTGTTTACGATGAGACCGGCCAGCTCGTTACCGGAACGCTGATGGATTACGCTCTGCCTAAAGCCGTGATGATTCCGCATCTTGAGCTTGACAGCACTGAAACGCCGTCGCCGGTGAATCCGCTGGGGGCAAAAGGTGTGGGTGAAGCTGGGACAATCGGATCTACTCCGGCAATTGTGGCCGCAATCGTTGACGCACTTGCCCCATACGGCGTTCGCCACATCGATATGCCAATCAAACCGGAAGTCGTTTGGCAGCTCATTAAGAATGGTCCTAAAAAGACCGCAGCAGGCGCAGCGTAAGCAAGGAGACAGCCATGATCCCAGCAAGTTTTGATTACATTGCCGCCAAGAGCCTGGACGAAGCTCTCTCGCTCCTGGCCAAGCATAAAGATGACGCCAAGATCCTGGCCGGTGGACACTCCCTGCTCCCCGCCATGAAGCTGCGCCTGATGCAGCCCAAGGTGCTCATCGACCTCGGCCGCATCCGCGACCTCTCTTATATTAAAGATGAAGGCGGACAAATCCGCATCGGCGCCATGACCACGCACTTCCAGCTTGAAACTTCCGACGTCCTGCACCGCTCCTGTCCTCTGCTGCCTGAAACCGCCAGCCATCTTGGCGATATGCAGGTGCGCAACAAAGGCACCATCGGCGGAAGTCTTGCGCACTCTGATCCCACCGCTGACTGGCCCGCTGCCATCCTCGCGCTCGACGCAGAGATCGTCGCCACCAGTGCCAAGGGCGATCGCATAATCAAAGCCACAGATTTCTTCGTCGAGATGCTGACCACTTCCCTTCAGCCTGGAGAAATCCTGCGCGAAATCCGCATTCCCGCCGCAAATGGCAAGCACGCGCAAGCTTACGTGAAGGTTCGCCATCCTGCGTCTGGATTCGCTGTTGTCGGCATTGCCGTCAATCTCTCCATCGATGGCGGCAAGTGTCAGTCTGCTGCGATTGGAATCACCGGCGTCTCGCCCAAAGCGTATCGAGCGTCGAAAGTTGAAAGCGCGTTGAAAGGCAATGCCTTGGATGCAAAGACTCTCAGTTCCGCTTGCACTCACGCTGCTGACGGAGTTGAAATCAATTCCGATCTTTACGCTTCAGCCGAGTACCGAAAACAACTGGCAACGGTCTACACACGCCGTGCGATTGAGACAGCCGCGTCGCGGGTAAAATAGAAATCCAAATCCTGAAACACAGAGGAACAGAGGCAGCAAAGGAATTTTAAAGTTCGGCCAACATGTATTCCTAGGCTGTGGCGATCACGAATGAATGGTGGTCAGTTCATCACATCTGCAACGAACAATTTTTATGATCCTCTGTTTCCTCCGTTCCTCTGTGTTGGAAGCTTCCCATGAAAATTGAAGGCACCCAAAAAATCGACGCACCGCGTGACCGCATCTTTGCCGCGCTGGTTGATCCCGCCATCCTGCAGAAGTGCATTCCTGGCTGTGAGCAGATGGAGAAAACCGGCGACAATCAATATAAGGCCAAGCTCACCGCCGGAGTCGGTCCGGTAAAAGGCGTTTTCACCGCCACCATTTCACTTCAGGAAATCGTCGCGCCGGAGCACTACAAGCTCGTGGTGGAAGGCAAAGGCCAGCCGGGATTCGTAAAAGGCACAGGCGAACTCAATCTAAAAGACGCAGACGGCGCAACCGAAATTCAATACACGGGGGACGTCAATGTCGGCGGCCTAATCGCCAGCGTTGGCCAGCGCATGATACAGGCCACAGCCAACATGCTTGCCGCCAAATTTTTCAAATCGTTGGAAGCCGAAACCGCAGCCGACAATCCCGCCTCTTCCACCGGAACTTAGCCGCCAGACTTCCCTGCTCCATTCTCATCCAGCCTTGCCCGCCTGCGCACTTCCGGCACGCTCTGCTCCACCAGCAATTCTCCGTCGCGGAAAACCGGCTTCAACCTGTCTTCCGGATCGTCAACTCCCCGGCGCTGCCGCACCGTGCTCCATTTGCCGTCTTTCAAGTGCAGCGCCAGCCGCCCACGTTTTGAAGCTTTGTCGTGCCCCTCGACTGGGTCTTTGAACACGTCGCGGTCTTCGCCATTCACCGTCACGTTGGAACTTTTAAAGGCAAACTGCTGCGTATCCCGATTCAGTTGTTGCAGCAGCGCTCCGCCCATGCCAAATGTAATGTTGTCAGCGGACCACCCGGCCCGATTCATCGCCGTAAGCGCATCCTGGATCGTCCAGTAATTCACGCCATCGCCCTGGATCACGCGTACCTTCGGGTTCAACACGCGATAGCCCTTCGCATTCGTCTCATAACCAAATTTTGCGCCCAAAATATCCAGCACCTTCAGCACCACTTCGCGCGGCTTGCCTGAATCCGGCCTCACCACCAGCGTTCCCTGCCTGCCCTCCACTTTTTCGCGCAGCAGCGTGCCCCAGAGTTTTTCGCACGCTTCATATACGTTATAAGAGTCGCTCACCACCGCCACCAGCCCCTCTGGAAATTGCGTGAGCATATTTTCGTAGGCCTTGTCTTCATTCTCTCGGCCCCACGCTGTAATCGTGGAATGCTCCGCCGCCGGAATGCTGAAGCCTTCCATCTCTTTCGATTGATAAAACTCTTGCAGCACCCGGATGCCCGCCACCGTATCCGTGCCTTTAAAGTTGATCAGGTGCGCCGCCGCTCCAATGCCGGCTGTTTCCTCGCTGGAAACGCCGCGATAGCCAAAGTCATGCAGCTTGAAATCGATCAGCGCCGGATCGCCTGAGCGCTGCAGCGCTCCCAGTATCACTCTGCGGATCCCCTGTGAAAGCGTCGCCACCGTAATCGGATACCACACCTTCAGCAGCAGAGTCTCCAGATAATTTGTCAGCCAATAGCAGGCAGGATCAGTATTCTCAATCGTCATCAGCACGTTCTGCACGCTCACTGAGCTGCCTTCCGGCACTGCCTTAATCATCACCGGCAATCTGCCGCCCAGATTACGCACAATGTGCATCCAGCCTTCAACGTTGAACATGCCCGGCCCAATGTGCTTGTCAACAAAGTCCCGCGCTTCCATCACGTCTTCTTCCGTCACTACGGAGCCGCATAGATATTTCAGCAAATAATATTGCAGGCCAAAGAAAACCGTCTGGGCAAACATTCCGCCACGCGACTCCAGATAGCTGTAAACGTACTGCGTCCCCGGCGGATACTGCTTCCAGTGCGTGAACTTATAGCTGTCAGTTTGCAGGACCAGGTTTCTCGACAAAAAGTCGCGCGTCTCGGTTTTGAGCATGAGAGTGCATGGTCTCACGAGGGAGGAACCAGAGGCAATCCCTCCTCCGAACCGTAAGCTTGTCACTCTTGAATGACCTTTCTAAACTGAACGCAAAGCATCAATCGGATCTTCCAAAGCTGCGCGGGTCGCCGGAATCACTGACGCGAGCAGCGCCATAAGCATCATCATCAGCACGCATGCTAAATAAATGAGCGGATCGGTTGCGCTCACCTCAAAGAGAAATGACCGGATTAGCCGAGAGACGGCCAGTGAGCCGAGCACGCCAAGACCACATCCAAGGAGCGCCAGTTTCACCCCGGAAATCAACACGAATCGCGCGATGCCCACGCGCTGCGCGCCAAGCGCCATGCGGATGGCGATTTCATGGCTGCGCTGCGCAACCGTGAATGCGATCACCGCATAAATCCCGACGATCGCGAGTAAGAGAGCTGCCACGGCAAACGTAACGATCAGGTCAGTGTTGAAACGGCGCGGCGCCTCCACATTGGAGATTACGTCATTCATGGGCTGCACCTCTTGCAGGGCGAGTAGCGGGTCCACGGCAGCGACGGTCGAGCGCAATGTTTGAATCATCTGCTTAGGCGGCAGCGACGAACGCAAAACAATGTATCCATCGGTTGGAACCGTAACCCCGGCGGATTGCGTGCCGGCGATGATGGCCGGCTGTTCGGCTGGCATATACCACTGCTCAATGCTGGCCTCATCGCGAGCGCCAAGCTTGGTATCGGCAACCACGCCCACCACCGTTGCCCACGGCAACGCTTTTCTTGGGCCTCCAGCGTGCATTCTCTTGCCTAATGCGCGCTCGCCTGGCCAGGCATGTTTGGCCAGGGATTCATTCACAATGATCACCAGCGTCGCGTCGGACCGGTCTGCTGCGGTGAAAGTTCTGCCCTCAAGTAGTTGTATCCCCATCGAGCGAAAGTAATCCCCATAAATAATGGCAAAGCCCGCAAACTTCAGCTTCCATTTGTCGATAGGCTGGCCCTCAATGGTGTACCCGGATTGCGCCCCAAAGCCGGACGACGGGAGAGCATTACTGATTCCCGCAGCCATAATTCCGGGTTTGCTCAAGATGTCCTCAACCACCGCATGGTTGAAAGTTTCAACCGCATCATTCGTCGCGTATTGATTCTCTGGCAGGCGATAATACGCCGTAAGAACATTCTCAGGACTAAAGCCAGGATTGACGGCCCTCATCCTCTGAAAGCTCCGCAAAAATGCCCCTGATACCGTAAGCAGCACCAGCGCAATCGCAATTTCAGACACAATAAGAACCGAACGCAGCCAGGTATGTCGCAATCCACCCGTGCTGGTTCTCATGTCCTGTTTCAGACTTTGGGTCAAGTTGGTTCGCAAGGCCGCGAAAGCGGGCGCAAGACTGCAAAGAATTCCGCTGGCCAGCCCCAATATCACCGCGAACGCGGCGACGGAACCGTTCATCGAGATCGCATTGATCCGCGGCATGGAATCGGGCAGGATACGAAGCACCGCGCGCAGCGCGATTGCCGCGAATGCCAGCCCGAGCAGGCCGCCGGCCATGCTGAGCATCAGGCCTTCAAAGATCGATCCGCGAATGATTACTCCGGACCGCGCTCCAAGCGCCAGTCGAACCGCATATTCTCCGTGCCGGCGGATGGCGCGCACAAGCAACAGACCAGCAACATTGATGCAGGCTATCATCAGCACTATGGCGACGGCAAAGAACAGTGTTTGCAGCAAAGGACGCGCGTTCGCGACGTAGTATTCGCGCAGCGGCGTTACGTCGCCCCTGATGTGGATCGCGGCAAGGCTCACAGGAAAATCCCGCATGATCTGCTGGGCCACGCGGTCTGCATCCTGCGCGGCCTGCGCATACGTGACGCCATCTTTGAGCCGCGCCACTATGTGATATCCCCAGAATCCGGCTGCATCGTCGGCAAGTTCGTCGGGTTGAAAGCCCATGGGCACCCAGAGCTGTGCCTGGTCCAATCTCCCGGCCTGAAGCGGAAACTCAAAATCGCGCGGCATCACTCCGATAATCGTGTAGGCCTTGCGATCAAGCGCAATGGAAGTGCCGAGCACATGTGGGTCTCGATGATAACGGTTCAGCCACAAGGCATAGCTGATAACGGCAAATGGCTGGTGACTCTCTTCTTCCTGCTGTGTAAAAACGCGGCCAAGGATCGGTTGGACACCCAAGGTATGAAAGACGCCTGCCGTGAATCGCGCGCCTTGGATTTCTTCCGGACTTGCACCCCCGGAAAGCTCATAACCCCGGTTGATGTAACCGCCCATCGATGTAAACGCGCTGGTTGCCTTTGAGTATGTACCAATCTCGCGGGCTGTCACCGGAGTATTCTGCCCTCCTCCGATGTGGTCGCCCAGAAGGACCAGGCGCTCAGGCTGGCTGAAGGGTAGCGGACGCAGCAGCACGGCTTCGACGAGCGAGAAAATGGCTGTAGTAGCACCAATACCAAGAGCTAGAGTAACGACGACAACCAGGGTAAATCCGGGTGCATGGCGTAGCTGGCGAAATGCAAGGCGGAGATCGTGCATGATGGCGGACATACGCCCCCTTGAAAGCTTGCGGGTGACTGCTCCTTGATATTAGAGAACGCTATGGAGGCTTTCAAGCAAGTTCAGCGGTAAATCGGTGCGCAGCCGATCGGGCTCCAGCGTAGCCAGAATCAAAAATCCTTGTGATAGCTTCCGTCCACGCCGAACCCGCCGTTCTGATTGCGCGTGCTGCTCACCGACCATTTTGGATTGAACTTGTATTCAATCTGGATAACCTGCCGCTGTGTCGATGTCACGTCCGTGGCAAACGTGACCAGAAGATTGCTGGTTACGCTTTGCTGAATGGCGATGCGCGGGCCGGAATTCTGGCCGTTATCGTTTCCCAGTCCCGGGTCGATTTGCAACTGTGACACGCTGGCCAGTTTGGCAAGCTTGCCGCGCACCGCTCACCTGACGCTAATACCTGTATCAGCGATTATGCGCGCAAAGAACCAGGCTGTCAGTTTGCAGGACCGGGCTTCTCGATAAGCTGCGCGACTCAGTTTTGATGAGAGTGCATCGTCTCCCGCAAAGCGAGTCGGAAGCAATGTTTCAAGCATTTGCTCAGAGTTCTTTGAGTAGCAGATTTTTACAAAGTCGCCGAACATCGCTGTTACCCCTTGCTACTAACTCGCATGCTCGAAAGTGCAGGTGCCCGGTCCTTAGGCCAGGAGGTACTCGAGCGCAGGAACTCGTCGCATTTCTCCACAGGCATGGGACGAGAAAATAAGTAGCCCTGGACGAAATCGCACCCTAGCCGGCGCAGTACCTGAAGCTCTTCGTCGGTTTCCACACCCTCAGCTACCACTCTCAGGCCCAGTTGCTGCGCTAAAGTGACGATGGCTTGAACAATTGCACCGTTGCCGGATTGGCCATCCGATGCGGGATCAAGGTTGCGAATGAACGACTGATCTATTTTGAGCGTGTCAATGGGCAGGTTTTGCAGGTACTTCAGTGAAGAATAGCCGGTTCCAAAATCGTCAATGGCTGAGCTTACTCCCAGCGCGCGCAGTTCCGTCAGCCGGGATGCGGCCCGCTCGCAGTTCTTCATGACCACAGTTTCGGTAAGTTCAAGCTCAAGACATGAAGGGGGTATGCCATTTCTCTTTAGGGCATCGGAGATGGTATCCATCCAATCCTGGCGCTCGAACTGCAGCGTAGAGACATTCACCGCTACCCGCAAGTTCGGGTAGCCGCTTCGATGCCATATAGCTAGCTGGCGGCACGCCTGGTTGAGCACCCAATTGCCCACAGGGACGATAAGGCCGGTTTCTTCGGCGATTGGAATGAATTTGTCCGGGAAGATCATGCCTCGCTTGGGGTGGTTCCAGCGCAGCAATGCCTCAAATCCAACCAGTTGGCCGTCAGCAATGAATTGCGGCTGATACTCCAGATGGAGTTCGCCATTTTCCATTGCATGGCGCAGGTCGCCCATTAGTTCCAGGCGCTCGTGAAGATGTGCGTTGATTTCCGGCGTGAACACCTGAAAACCGTTTTTGCCGTTAAATTTGGCATGGTACATGGCGGTGTCCGCATTTTGCTGCAGCAGTTCAGGTTCGGTGCCATGCTCCGGGTAACAGCTGATGCCAATGCTGGCGCTGATGGAATATTCGTGCTCGGCAATCATTAACGGCTTGCGCAGAATCTCCAGACAGGTATGGGCCACCTGGAAAGAGTCTTTTGCCTTGTGTAAATCACTGAGTACCAGGCAGAATTCATCGCCGCCAATGCGTGCCAGCGTATCTGTTCTGCGCGTAATCGAACGCAGGCGCCGTGAGATTTCGATGAGGACCTGATCGCCACACTGGTGCCCGACAGTATCATTGATGTATTTGAAGCCGTCCAAATCAATAATTAAGACTGCAAGCTGTGATTCATGCCGGTTCGTGTAGGCGATAGCTTGTTGCAGCCGGTCTTCAAGCAAAAAGCGATTCGGTAGTCCGGTGAGAGCATCGTGCTGGGCTTGATAGGAAAGGCGGTCAGTCAGTTGACTATGTTTAATGGCAATGGAAGCCATGTCTCTGGCCATTTCAAGCCTGCTGCGGTCCTGGAGATGCGGTTGACCATGCTCGCGAAAAAAGACCAG
>JBARNL010000759.1:0-4500 GCA_049802955.1 Candidatus Angelobacter sp. | reverse complement strand
ATCCATAACTAGATTTTAACCACAAAGGACACAAAGGAACACAAAGGCGAACCGAGAGATTGAAACGTGGATCACTCCCACGAAGTTGCCATTCGAGCAAGGCCGAAACCTTTGTGTTTCTTCGTGTCCTTTGTGGTTGACGCTTTAAAACAGCCGTTCCTGGCGTTTCAGATTGCCGAATGATCCAATATTCGCCAGGGTGAAAGCAAAGCGGTATTGGTTTTCATTCCGGACCGAGCCGAGAGAAAAGCGCCGGTATTCAAAGCTCAGGCCGCAGCAATCCCAGTTATAGGAAGTTTGCGCGGCCCCGTATTGCAGCAGGTTGAACTCGCGATCGATACCGATGTTTGCGGCGGCGCTCCAGCCTCTCTTGGTTGGGCTGCCGTATCCAAGTTGCGCACGCACCTGGTCAAAAAGCGGAGGCACGCACGCCGGCTGATTAAAAACATGTGGGATGCACGTGGGCAATACCGTACCTGTTGTGGGATCGTTTACTACTTCGCCCGGAACCTGCAAGTACGCATGGCTGGCCCCGACGAAGAAGTCTCCAAAATGAAAGCCGGTATAAAGCGTGCTTGAATTGATACGGCCCTTCTTGCTGTCATAATCAAGCTGCCATTCCAGATCGCTGTTGGCGCTGGTGCGCACGCGCAGCCGCGAGACCACCGGAGAAAATCGCCGGGGATCGGTGACAAAGGCAATGCCGGTGAAGCTTGCGGTTGTGGTCAAGACGTTTCGCGTGCCGTTCACAAGGGCGCCACCAAAAGTAGGGTCGGCAAAATACTTCATTTTGACTTCCCAGCTTACAAATTCATCCGCGCCCGCGGGCGCACAGGAAGCATCCGCAGCGATAGCCTGGGCGCTGGCGGAAGCTGTGCTTGTTGTCTCCTGATTGCATCCCGGGCGCTCCTGCTTGGTAAAAAGCCTTTGCAGCAAGCCGAATTCAACCTCGTTCGTGTTGCTCAGAATGTCCCTGAAATCAAAGCGAATGATGGAGCCAAACTTCTCCACGCCATTGGTATAGCGATATATAACCCGCGGCTCAATGGTGTGCTTGATCTTTCGTCCGGCGATTGTTCCATCAAAAACCTTGCTGAGCACGGGCGGCCGCAGTTCAACACTGGTGGCGATGGTGCGGCGATTGAACAGTTCGTGTTGCGCTGTGGTGACCGACTGCACGGTGGACTGCTGCTGGGAATAGACAGTGTTGCGGAGTTGGACGTCCGGGCGGAACGTCCAGCCTTTGTAAAAAATGGGAAGACTAACGTCCGGATCTACATCAGCGCGGCCAACCAGGCCCGGAGTGACGAAAGGGGGCCGGCCCGGCTGGCTGCGCCGCAAGCCGCCGGCATCCACGTCATACGACCAGTAAATGGGGGTGCCAAAGAATTTTCGGTCCACGCTGGACAATTCGACACCCGGCGCGTGCAGGATCGTGATCACGTCGTCGTTATTCGTGCTCTGAAAATTCTGTTAGCGGGCGGCAAAACCATTAAGCGAAAAGCCCTGAAGGTTCTTGGTCAGAAAGGTTACTGACTTCACCTCAGAATTCACAGCCTGAGAAAAGTTCTCAGTAAAAGCCAGCCGGAAGATGAAGGAACTCAGGTAGTCAATCGAGGCAACACCACGGACATCATGGGCGAATGTTGTGACGGCATTAAGTTTTACGTCTTCACCACCCTGCTTCACGGTCTGGGAAACAGTCTGCCCGGCCTGGTTTACGGAGTTTGTGGTGATGCCGCGATCAAGCACGCCGAAGTAACTCAGGTTAACAAACGACGCGTCATTGGGACGGTAGCGATAACTTTCCTGCAGCGCCCATCCTCTTTTGGAGAGATATTCGCCGCCCACAGTGGCGTCCATGCTGCGATTCATGGCCCAATAGAAAGAATCGCCAATCACCGTTCCTTTGGTATTCGATGTGCCGAAATTCGGGATCAGGAAACCGCTTTCGCGTCCAAGGCGTTCCACCGGCGGCGCTGCATAGGGCAAATAAAAAACCGGAACGCCTTTAAGCCGAAAAGTAGCATTGTAAACATGCGCGGAACTGCCCACCTTCAGGATGATTTTGGCCGCCGTGAATGTCCATTTCGGGCGAGGCAGCTCGCACGACGTAACCGATCCGTGATGAAGGACGTACTCATCCGGCCCGGTCTGCTCCACCAGCTTGCCTGAAAACGAAAGCGGGCTGCTTGACGTAAGCGTTACGCTTCGTCCTTTGAATCGCGCTCCCGTGGATCCGCGCACATCGTAAAACTTCCCCGTCTGCGAATGCAGGTTGTAAGTGCCTTCGCTGCCGCTGATGTGTATATCGCGTTGGCCGCCATCCAGGGAAACGTGGCCTTTGGCCGTGACATCGCCGGTCGCGGAATCATACGTAACCAGATCGCCGTGGAAGGTATAGTCCGCGAACTGAATCTGCACGTCGCCGCGCAGGGTGTAAATCTTGCCTTCCTGCTCGCATTCGCGCGCGTCGATAATGACTGGCTGCTCTTCGCTGATCGGCACGCGCATTTTCTTGTTGCCTTGAGCCGTGGCCGCCATTCCCTCGGCTGAGCTAATTGGCGATGCCGACTGCGGCGCCGCGGGCGGAGACGTGATCACAGAATGGCAATTTCCGATTGGAGCTTTCGGTGGTTTAGCGTCTTGTTCTGGCCCGGTCGGCGTTGGCGTCGGCGTTGCCGTACTTTGTTCGACAGAAATCGCAGGATTCTGCACGGTCGCGCCCGTGAGCGCCTGGCTTGTCACTAGCTGTCCGGTGACAAACAAGTGACAAAGCAAGCCTGCTGTGATAACAAACTTATGTTGGGAACGCATGCCGTAGAAAGCCAGTCTGGGCAAGTTACCACGGCGAGTTTTATAAAAGCAAAACCTGGCCCAGCGGAATGCCTCCCGCTCCTGGCGAAAATCTCCGAACCGGCCCATGACTTGCCCTCTCTGCGGTAAGGCGTTTCCTTGCGTTCACGCTCGCAGGAACACCTCGGCCCTTGTGGACCACCATGCGGACCACGAGATCTTTGCTGCCGATTTTCCTGATGATGATCAGGCGCCTGCGCCCCCCGTTCGTGCAGTTGCGGGCGAGGCGCGACCTGCGGCCGATCCGGCCTGGAGAAGAGAAATTATCTCGCGGGTACAGCAGCATCGCGCACGCCGGCGCCGTCCAGTTGATCCTAATGCCATGGAATTAAATTTTCCCGCAGATGGGCCATATTCCTTTGAGTCAGAGCCTGAAAATGGCGTGATGCCGCCTCCGCCGGAGCGCTTCCATGAGATCGTGATTCCCCAGAACATGGTCAAGCCGGTGATGGGCAGGCCGGAGCCGCCTAAGATCATTCGCTTTCCGCGCACCCAGCCTGCCTACGTTCCAACAATCGAAGAAGTAATGCTCGATGAACTTGAGCAAGCCGCGCCAGCGCCGGAATCGCCCAGAATCACCATGGAAGCCTACGATTCCGAGCCCATGGAATTGCAGGAACAGGAAATCGAGCCGCTCGAGATCGAGCCAGTCGCAAGACCATCCCTGCGGGGCCAGCAGATGAACCTGCTGCCTAGCTTTGACGATATCCAACTGGAGCCCGAAGAGGCGCGCGTCGATCACGACTCTGAAATTATTCCTCGGCCTGCGCCCATGCATCAGCGGTTAGTTGCCGGGCTGGTGGATGCTGGGATTGTTTTTATTGCCACAGCAGCCTTTGCGCTCACGTTTGTGGAAGTAGCGGAAGGAATCCCGCATTCAAGCATGACTATGGCATGCATCCTGGCTGCCGGAGGAGTTTTTTGGCTGATTTTTCAATATATCTTTCTGGTTTACCGGCGCGCCACTCCCGGAATGAACTTCGCCGGGCTTGAGCTTTGTACTTTCGAGGGGAAAGCCACCACCATGTTTGAGCGCCAAAGCCGCGCCGCAGCCAGCGCGTTGTCAGGGTTTTCCATGGGACTGGGTTACTTCTGGGCGCTGGTGGATGAAGACCGGGTAGGATGGCATGACCGCATCAGCCGGACGCATGTGAGGGCAGTTTCTGAAATCCCGACCCTGAGCTCGCCGAAGGGGAGGGAACCCTATAATTTCGACGATCTCACGGGCTAAGAAGAACGTATAGCCGCGAATGCACACGAAATACGCGAATTGATTATGATCGCCTTATTCGCGTTGATTTCGCGGCCAGAATACGTTTGGCCAGAATAGGGTTCCCTCGCTGCGCTTCGGGATAAAAAAAACTACGCCACCAATTGTCCCGGCTCTTTCTCTACGGCTGTGATAGTCGCTGGGGCGGGCGCATCACCCGACAGCAGAGGCCAGCCTTTACGCAATACGAACTCCAGCCATGCACCGGCGGCCTGTGATGTGAGAACGGCGACCAGAACCAGCGTGGTATAAAATGCGGCGCTGATGATGCCTGCTTCAAACGCCACGCTGGCCAGCACAATGCCAGGACCTCCACGAGCGTTGGTGGCCACTGCCAGGTTGGTGATGTCGAGTCCGCGGAAGCCAGCCAGCCG
>JBARNL010000758.1:0-3144 GCA_049802955.1 Candidatus Angelobacter sp. | reverse complement strand
TTTTACTGTCATTGGCGTTTGCGCAAACAACACCATCAAGATCGCAGCAGCCCACGCCTCCTGCAGCCGCAACTCCGCAACAGCAGCCTTCAGTAATTCCGCCGCTAGCATCACCAACTCCGCAGGCTTCACCTTCCCCTCAGCCGCAAGGCACTCCCTCGCACCGTCTGGAAGTGGAACCGGTGGAAACAATCCACCAGATCACTCCTGCGGAAGCGAAAGAACTGTTCCGGTCAGTCGATGAGATCCTGCGTTTTGCCAGCAAAGATACAGGCTTGCCTATAAAGAAAAAGGTCAAGCGGACCATCGTGAGCCGTCCGCAGGTAGAAAAGTACATTGGGGACAAGTTCAAGGACGATGCTGATCGCATACGTTTTGAGCGCTCTGAGCTAGTAGAGAAAAAATTTGGGCTGCTGCCCCGCACCTTTGACCTGCACAGCTTCCTCATCAAACTTCTTACTGAACAGGTGGCCGGCTACTACGACGAGAAAACGCGCACCATGTACCTGCTGGATTGGAATGAACCGGAAATGCAGCGTCCGGTAATGGCCCATGAGCTTACGCACGCGCTGCAGGACCAGAGCTTTAACCTGGAAAAAATGAGCAAGCATGATGAAGAGGTCGAGAAGCACGGCCTTGACGATCTGGGCGAACTGGTTCGCACTGACGAGGATTCAACCTGCCGCAGCGCCGTGCTGGAAGGGCAGGCAATGATCGTGCTGCTGGATTACGTGCTGGCGCCGCAGGGCCAGAGCGTGGAAAAAATGCCCCAGGTTGTCGAGTTGATGCAGGCTTCCATGGACAAAAGCCGGGGCAGTCCGGTCTTTGATAGCGCGCCTTTGCTCCTGCAGGAAGAGCTGGCATTTCCTTATCGCCAGGGCATGCAGTTCATCAAAGACCTGCTGGTGGCTGGCGGCAAGCAGCTTGCTTTTACCGGCGTGCTGAACCGCATGCCCCAGACTACGCGCGAGATCATGGAGCCTAGGGAATATCTTGCTGGACGTCGTGTGCCACCGCTGCTGTTGCCGGACCTCGGCTTTTTGAAGAAAGATTATGAGCCTTATGACGCAGGAGCGGTCGGCCAGCTTGACGTAAGCATCCTGCTGCGCATCTATGCCGATGAAGCGCTCGACAAACGCCTGAACCCGGAGTGGCGGGGCGGCGCTTATTATGCCGCGGGACGCAGGGGAGCAAAGCCGCCGGACCGCAACTCTTCCGCGCATATTGGCCTGTTTTATGTTTCCAAGTGGGCCACGGAAGCCGCAGCGCAGGAATTTGCCAAAACTTACGCCAACGCGCTGCCCAAGCGATATTCGTCGCTCCGCCACATTAGTAACAATGGAAATAGCGCAGGCCGGGATGAATACAAAAGCTCTGATGGACCAATCTACATCCAGCAGACCGGTAATACAGTGGTGGCAGTCGAAAGCTTTGATGATGAAGCTGCCCGGAAGCTAATTGAGGCAGGATTGAAGCAGGCAGAGAAATAGGCATTCTCTAGCTTCTTCATTGTTTTCAGTAGGGTTGAAACAGCTGCCAATAATCGAGAGCTGCTGCTTGTTTAGCGGCAACCTGAGCCTTATGTTCGGTATCGAACTTATAAAGGGGCGATTGTCATGGGGGGCAAGAGCAGCGTAGTTGTTTCGTCCAGTGATTCCGGGGAAAATCAGCGGCTGGAGAATCGCCCTCCACCGGTAAAAATTGAGAATGGAATCTCGTCTCTCGCGCACGAGATCAATAATCCTCTCGCGGCGCTCTACCAAATACACTATCTCATTGAAAAAGAAGGAAGTCTCAGCGAAAAGGGCCGCCAATTCCTGGCCATGGCCCACGAAGAAGTTCAGCGAATTTCTAAAATCCTGCATTCAGCGATGGAACTGCGAGACTCTGGCGGCCCTGAAGACACCGACGTGCCTGAATTGCTCCGCTCTGTACTCGCCTTTTACCAGTCACGCTTTTCTTTCCGCGGCATCGCCGTCAAGACCCGTTACAATTCTGGCTTGCACTTTCTGGGTTATCCGCGGCAGTTGCGGCAAATGTGCGCCAACCTTCTGCTGAATGCGGCGGATGCCATGCCCAACGGCGGAAAAATGTACGCCCGAATCGCGCCAGCCCATGAGTGGAAAGACCACCGGCGCGGATTGCGTCTTACGGTCGCAGACACGGGAAGCGGGATTGCCGCAAAAAACTTGCAGCGGATATGGGATCCTTTCTTTACTACGAAAGGAGCTGCGGGCAACGGCATTGGACTTTCACTGGTCAAGAACACAGTGCAGAAACATCGTGGCGTGCTCCGCGTCCGCAGCAGCACCAAAGCCGGTCATAGCGGAACGGTTTTTAGCATTTTCCTGCCCTGCGCCTGATTCTTTTCAAAAAGGGCTAACCGCAGCCCCATCTCGGTTCACTGCTGCCAAGCGGTTTCTCCGATTAAGCTACTTTTTTGCCGGATCACCTGAGGCCGCTGTAGCTCTGTTCAACATTGCGACAGAGGAGGGCCAGACAGGAGTTTGCCGGGGCCTTCAAGACCTCTTGAAGTGCTTGCTGAGCGCTAGACCCTGGCGCTGATAAGATGAGCCGATGTTAGCTCCGTAAATCTTGTCAGGACGAGAGCGCAAAGGTATGTATTTTAGCCTGGCCATGATCTGGTCATGCTCGATGCGAAAAGGAACTTCGTGCGCTCTGACTTCAAGGACAGCCTGAGTTCCTTTAACATCTCCGGCACCGTATCCAAAACCTGGATCGAAAAACCCAGCGTAATGCATACGGAACTCGCCAATATCCTGGTCCATGGAGACCATCTCAGCGGCCCAATCCGGCGGAACACTCACCTTTTCCTTGGAGGCTAAGATGTAAAAATCACCCGGCTCCAATATCAGGCCTCGCTTGCCGGGGTCGCGTCTAATGTCCCAGAATTCTTCCCGATCATAGAAATCGATCTTTTTCAGATCAATCACGGGTGCATTTTTTCTTGCCTGATATGCGACAGCTTCGGAGGCATCACTGGCCTGCAAATTCACTGAGAGCAAAATACTTTGCTTGCCTATGCGCGCCTTGGCCGGGACGCCACCTTCCCCGTACACAAGCGCTTCCTCTTTTTGCAAAGCTGTTTTCTCAAGTTCGGTGGTCGCCCGGTCGGATGACTTA
>JBARNL010000757.1:0-2995 GCA_049802955.1 Candidatus Angelobacter sp. | reverse complement strand
GCCTTAGCCGCGACGTGCTCATGTTTGGCGGCAGCTTTCTTTTCCTTATTGTGCTGATGTTTGCTTTCAACTCTTTCAGCCACGGCACCCAGGACCTGTATCCCACGTTCCTGCAAAAGAACCATGGCTTTACGCCAAAGACTGTGGGGTTTATTGCCATAATTTACAACATTGGCGCGCTGCTGGGCGGAGTGATCTTCGGCTCGTGGTCAGAGAAGATTGGCCGTCGCAAGGCCATTGTCATCGCTTCGCTTTGTGCTATTCCGTGTATCCCCTTGTGGGCTTACGCCAACAGCGTCGCGCTGCTCGCGCTGGGCGGATTCCTGATGCAGTTTATGGTGCAGGGCGCATGGGGAGTGGTTCCGGCGCACCTGAATGAGCTTTCGCCTCCGGCAGTGCGCGGAACCTTTCCTGGATTGGCTTATCAATTGGGAAACTTGCTTTCATCGCGTAACTCGGTGATTCAGGCCAAGCTTGCTGAGGAACGCTATGGCGGGAGTTTTGCGCCGGTGCTTACATGGACGGTGGTGATCATTGCCACTCTGGTCGCTGTGATCACGTGGCTGGGCGGCGAGCGCAAAGGCGCGGATCTTTCGAAGACCTCAGCGGAGCCTTTTAGTGAAAAGGGTCCGCGTCCCACGGCGGCGTAACGCACGCAAAAAAAATCGGCGCTCAGTTGATTTGCTGGAGCGCCGAGGCTTTACATGAACGGGCTATTTTGTGCCCGTCTTGGGCTCCGCCATTTTTCTGTGCTGCTCTGCCTTCACCGATTCAGGTACAAACTTGCCAACTTCGCCCTGAATCTTGGTCTTCAGCGATGAAGAGAATATGTGGTCCTTGCCGTCCATCAAGGCTTTAAATCCCTGCTGCGCAACTTCTCGGGGATCGTTTGTGTATTTGCCTTCCGATCCCACTTTAGTGTCGTCCAGTCCTGCGCGATGGAAGAAATTCGTGTTAGTCGGACCGGGCTGCAGAGCAGTCACGGTAACCCCGGTATCTTTCAGCTCGTTGCGAAGCGATTGCGCAAACGACAGCCCAAAAGCTTTTGTCGCTCCATACACCGCTTCCAGCGGCGTTGGCATAGTTCCGGCAATGGAAGAGGTGATCAATATTTTGCCTGAGCCGCGCGCGACCATGTCTTTGAGCACGCGCTTGGCCAGATGAACGGTAGAAGTCACATTCAACTGGATCATGTTCAACTCGTCTTTAAGGCTGGTCTCGCGAGCAAAGTCTCCGCCCACTCCGATGCCTGCATTGATCGCGATTGCGTCAACCGGCCGTCCAGTCGCTTGAATTGCTGCCCAGAGTTTTTCCACTCCGTCGTAGGTTGCCAGGTCAGCTTCCACTTCCGTTACTTCAACCCCGGAATCCCGAAGTCCCTCCGCCGCGCTCTCAATCTTGTTGCTGCCGGATGTCACCAGCAGGTCAAAGCCGTCTTGCGCGAAGACTCGCGCGAGTTCCAGTCCAATGCCGCTGGATGCCCCGGTAACTACCGCAAATTTTTTGTTCTGCCTGTTTTCTTTATTGGCCACGATAATTGCTCCAAATCGGAAGAATTTGTGTGTGTTCTAAATTTTGATGTGATTCCAGGCTGAGAGTTTGGCGCAAAAAAGTTTGCAAGCAGAAGAACTGAATGTACGGGCGTAGGCGGGCAAGCTGCTAGGCTGCTGCCTTTTCCAGACATGTGGCCGCCGCGGAAGGGCCCCTGCGTGCCAATACTTTAAATTCCGCGCCGTCATTAGCGTGATAATTCACCAGAAACTTTTCCAGTTCTTTCAGCAACTCCTTATTCAGATCGTTGACGGAGTTGATGTCGGAATGCGTGTGGCTGGATTCGGCGACGGCCAGCAAACGGTCATTGCGCTCTGATTTGCCTTTTTCCGTCTGCTTGCCCTCAATCACCCCGATCAGCCGCGCCTTCACCAGGCATCCTGTAAACACCGGCTGGTCCATGAGCACCAGCACGTCGATCGGGTCGCCGTCATCACCTTCGGTAGAAGGAATGAACCCAAAATCGTGCGGGAATGCCATCCCTTCCGGCAGCACTTTTTTCAACACGAATATCTGCTGCTCCGGGTCCCAGGAGTACTTGTTGCGGCTGCCTTTAGGCGTTTCAATAACCACCTGCACCTTCTTTTCTTTATCAAAGGAAGCAAGCCGGGTGGGGTTTACGATTCCTTGCTTTTTCTTTTTAGCCAAGTCTTTCTCCGGTTACGCGCACATTTTCATCAGATGTTAACCATTGAGGGCAGGTGGCATCGCTTGTAGTGCAGTTGCAACTCTCACCAGGGCTGCCGGAATGTGAGAACGAAGAATCGGCTGACGCGGCAACCCGATAGTTCTGTTCGGCATTCTCAGATGGGTAGGGCGTTAACCTCCTGCATTCCACTTCCGGGCATCCGGCCTAATCAGCAACGGGCTGCTTGAACGCAAGACTTTGGATGATTGAGCACTGAACCTATAAAAAAGGAGTGAACATGAAACTATTCTCTGCCGACCTTGATTCCCTGAGAGACCTTTATCACAACCAGCTACGCATGTTGCTTTCCACAGAGCAACAAATTATTGACGCATTGCCTACAATGATCGAGAAAGCGACTGACGTTCAACTGAAGCAGGCCTTCCAATCTCACCTGCAGGAAACAAAGGTCCATGTAACCAGGCTGCAAAACATTCTTAGAGAAGAAAACCACGAAGTTGACGCGATTAAATGCAAAGCTCTCTCGGCCCTGGTAACAGAAGCCGAGGACATGATAAAGGATGCAACCGACTTGACCGTCCGCGACGTAGCTTTGATCGCAGCCGCACAGCGCGTTGAGCATTATGAAATTGCTTCCTATGGAACGGTCCGCCGCTGGGCCGAGATTCTTGGAGAAGCAGAGCAGGCGGCGCTGCTCTATAAGACGGTCCAGGAAGAAGGACATGCCGATCAATTGCTCACTTCCATTGCCGATCGCGTGAACGTTGAAGCCGATAAAGCTGCTTAAAATCTCAC
>JBARNL010000756.1:0-3932 GCA_049802955.1 Candidatus Angelobacter sp. | reverse complement strand
ACTTCAGCGTACGCGCGTGCGTACCGGCCCAGGACAGCTGCCATTTAGTTGCCGTCCTTTCCCATTTGCGCGGTGAAAGCGCGCACCAGGGCTTCGTCGGTATCGATGCTCACGCGGATCTTCTTTTCCGCCAGCTGTACAGCTAATTCCGTCACGTAAGCTTTCAGGTCGCGGCGCGCGATATTGGCAGCCATCTCAATTTCCTGCTCGGCGGACGCCACAATCCGGCGGCGCTCTTCTTCTCCGGCGGTCAGCAGGCGCTGCTCTTCGGCTTTGGCATTTTCGTCGGCTTCACGGCGCATGCCGGCGATTTCCGCATCCAGGCGTGCAAGCCTTCCTTCCACCTCAGCCAGCCGGCGGCGCGCGTCTTCACTCATCTTGCGCGCTTCTTCAATTCCCTTTTGGATAGTTGAAGTGCGTCCGCGGAAATATCCTGGCAGCATCTTGCGCAACAGCCCCGCAATCACAATAAAGATGACCGCAAAATTCAGGCCGAAACAGACCCAGTAAGCTTGATTTCTTGTAAGCCCGGTGTGGCGCGAGATGAACTTTATGGCCGGTGCATTGCGAATGGCATCGGCTTCCCCGCCTTGTTCCAGCTGTTGTTCACCTTGGTGTTCCGGTAAAGGCTGCGCCGGTTTTGCCTGGCCATGGGGCGCCGAAGTGGTTGCGGGATTTTCCTGCGCCCGCGCCATTCCTGCTGGTGTGATCATGATGGCCAGCACCGCTCCCATCGCGTAAAGCCAAGCCTTCTGGAAGAGCCGATTCATAGTTACCGGCCCCCTGCGGCGGCAGCCGGCTTCAGGACCGTTGCAATCACCTGGTCGGCCAGCACATTGGCTTGCTGTTCCAGTGCCGCTTTCGCTCCGACAGTGTCTTTCTCCAGCGCCGCCCGGGCTTGTTTTACCATCTCGCCGGCGTTTTTGCGCGATTCCGCCAGAGCCGCGTTGCGCTCATCCATCACTCGCTGCCGGTTGGCCTGCTGTGCTTTATAGATATGTGACCGCGCGTCGCGCACGCGCTGTTCGTATTCCGCCGTGCGCTTCTCGGCAATGGCGATCTCCTGCTGCGCCTGCTCAATGGCGCCTTCCGTCAAGGCGTGCCGCTGCGCCAGCACCTGTTGCAGCTTTTTGTGCACCAGGAGCGTGTACGCCGTCCACAAGATCAGCATTGAGATGATCGTGGGGATGGATTTAATCAGTAATTCGCCTATTTGCCTGAGTATCGTGTCCATGCAAAATTATCTTTAAATTGTTGTGAACAATAAGCGGTCGGGTCTGCTAGTAAACCCTTTAAGTTAACATTCGTATCGCGGCAGTGTCAACGCAGGCAGCCTGTTTCAGAAGCCGTCTCTCATGGCATTGGCAAACATTATTTCCTCATCGCTACTGGCGTTTTTGCAACGTGATTATCGAAGCGCTATTATCGAGCGCTTCAACAGTGACATTCCAGAGTTTGGCCTCGGGTTTTCGATAAAAAGCTGCTTTCGTTCTATGATTCCCGCCATGACTTACCTCTACATATTGCTTGGCCTTGTGGTTGGCGTGTTTTCCGGGATCGTAGGCATTGGCGGCGGCATCCTGATTATCCCCGCTCTGGTTTATTTCTTCCACATGAGCCAGCACAAGGCCCAGGGGACTTCTTTGACGGCGCTCCTAGCGCCCATCGGTGCCCTGGCTTTCTGGGAATATTACAAAGCAGGAAATGTCGACCTGAAAGCCGGCCTGTTGATCGCTTTAGGCTTTCTTCTTGGAGGCTATTTCGGCGGACTGTGGGCCCAGCACCTGCCGGAAATGGTGTTGCGCAGGGCGTTTGGCACTTTGCTAACAATCATTGGCATCCAGTTGCTACTGTCAAGGGGATGACGGCTTTCTTTAATGCAACCATCCACAACCGACAGGAATGTGCTTCTCCTTTGTTTCCAAGGGTTTTCGGCTGGGCAGCCGGGCGCAGTTATCAAGATAATTATATAGGTATAAAAAGAGTTGGCAGACCGCTTGACTTCGTCCTGGAGCGGCCTAAAATGTACTTATCACCTCCGATCCGATTCAGGATCGAATGGGCTTGTGGCCAAGGAAACCGTCACCGCTTCTTGGTCTCAGGCCCATTTTGCATTAGGGCAGCTTTTAGCTCTTAGCCATTAGCCTTTGGCTTTGTCTGGTGCGGCACACTGATTTCCTGTCCGCCGTCATGCATCCCATAATGGTTCCCTCAGCGATATTCCAGGCTAGCGTGGGCGTGAAAGAATTGCCCTCGGCTGCGATGCGTGAAGAAATCAAATGAGAAATCTAATCTTCGGAATCAACATTACGCTGGACGGCTGTTGCGACCATACCAACCAATTTGCGGATGAAGAGACCCACGAATATTGGACGGGCACCCTGCGAGAAGCTGACCTGCTCGTCTATGGGCGCAAGACGTACGAATTGATGGTCCCTTTCTGGCCTGACGTGGCAAAAACGCAGTCGATGACAAAAGCATTGAACGAATTTGCTCAAGTCTTTGATTCCATCAACAGGGTTGTATTTTCGCGGTCCCTGGGCAGCGTCGAAGGAAAAGACGGCGCCGAGGATAAAAATACGAGAATTATTCGTGGGAACCTGCGCGACGAAATACTTAAATTCAAACAGGAACAAGGCAAAAATATTTTGACCGGCGGCGTAAGTCTCCCTTCACAACTTGTCCAGCTTGGTTTGGTCGATGAATACCGCTTTGTAGTTGGCCCAGTCATCGCAGGAGCAGGCAGACGGTTATTGGAAGGGGTAAGCCTGCCGGAGAAATTGCAGTTAAAACTTGTTGAGTCAAAGATTTTTAAATCAGGATGTGTTGCGCTGCGTTACTTGAAACAGTAAATCTGCAACCTCACCGGTGGGAACTCCCGATCGTGAGAAAGTCAATGGATAAGTGAGAAACGCTAAAGCTGCCACGGATTCAGAATCGTCACACTAGCGCTAATGAAGTCCGCACTATTTCGCGTAACAACCGTCAGCTTGTGCTCCAGAGCCGTTGCGGATAAGAGACCGTCAATGATCGCCAGCGGCGTTCCAGTTCGTTTAGCCGAGGCGGTCAGCAATCCCCAGCGATTTGCAATCCCCTCATCAATGATTAAGAGACGATTCTCAAACCATTCGTGCAAATCTTTTTCAAGCCATGTTTCCAGTTGGGCACGCCGTTTTCCCGGGGCAAGTTTTTCAATTCCGCTTCTGATCTCACCGAAGGTGAGGACACTGGCGTAGAGGGAATTTGGATCGGCGGCTTCCAACCATTGCTTAAGCCGCGGGTCAGGCTTGTTATCTGGCCGAGCGAACTCTGAGATTACATTGGTATCGAGCAAGAACCCGCTCATAAGTCGATGTTGCGGCCCTGGTCTTTGTCTCTTTCCAAGTCCAATCCAGAACCGGCGAGAGGGGATTCCATGAGGAATTGTGCGAAATTCTTGCGTGGCTTCTTGGGTCCAGATTTTAGGGAAGAGTTTTTCTCGCGTAATGCAGCCAAAGCATGGTCCAAAACCTCATCGGCGCTACGAAAATGGCCGTTTCGGATTTCCTCTTGGATGATCCGCTCCTGTTCGGGTTTGAGTTCGATGGTCATGGATAACGCCTTTTGAGGTGCTGGGGATATGATACCGGAATCTCTCTAACATCCCCCTATTGTTTCTTTCATTTTTCCCATTGCTGCAAGTAGAAAGGCGTCATTCTATTGAATTACGAGCAGCGGGTGGCCCACGTTTTCCGGCGCTTTTTCTGTCCTTCAGAATAATCTCGGGTGCCCCATCCTTTGCGCTGAATCTCGCGGACGTGAGATTCGTTCAGTCGCAAAGGGTGGGAGATAATTACCTGCCGACCTTCACCGGCCCTTCTTCACCCAACCAGTCGCCCTATCCATTAATGTGGAAGACTCCTTTAAACACAGGCAGATTTTATATCCATTCT
>JBARNL010000755.1:0-1701 GCA_049802955.1 Candidatus Angelobacter sp. | reverse complement strand
ATAGGCAATCACTGTATCGGGCGAGCAACGCCGCCGGACCAGGGCAAGAACTCCAGCGCCGCCGAGAGCGCCCAGTCCAAAGAAAGCCAGCATCGCGCCAAAGCCTTCCGCGCCAAACTTGCTGGCTATCAACGGCAGCAAGGCCCAGAACACACTGGCAAAAATGGAAAACAGCAACGTGCGCATCAGGATGGTGCGAATGCGCGGCTCCTGCCGGGCGTAACGCAGCCCGATAGTTATAGCTCCCATGAACGTGGTGGTCCCGTTGCGTGCTTCCGGCTTCGCCGGCTTCCAGTTGTAAAGAAAGAGGATCACGCCAAAGAATGAGACTGCGTTGAGCAGAAAAGCCCAGCCTGATCCGGTAGTGCCGCAACAGATGGCGGCAATTAACAAACCACCCAGCGCCGGACCAACGGCACGCGCGATGTTGAAGCCTGCAGAGTTGAGCGCCACTGCGGCGGCTAGCTGGTTGGGCGGAACAAGATCTGGCGTAAGCGATTGCCATGCAGGATCGTTCATCACCGCGCCCATGCCCAGAAGAAAGGTAAATATCAACAGGAGTTGCGGCGTCACGGTGCGCGTGAGCGTCATTATGCCCAGAACAGTTGCGGCTGCCACCATCGACCCCTGAGTGAAGAGCAGAAACTTGCGACGATCAAAAATATCCGCCAGCGCGCCGGCCGGCAACGCGATCAACAGTACCGGCAGACTTACGGCGACCTGCACCAGGGCAACCCACATCGGCGAACTGGTGAGCGAAGTCATGAGCCAGCCGGTGGCCACGTTCTGCATCCAGCTTCCGGTATAAGAGATTACGGCGGCAATCCACAGGCTGCGAAAGAGCGGCTCGCGCAAAGGCGAGAGAACGGAATCATGCATCGCTACAGGCTGAACTGAAGCCGGAGTTTCCATGGATCTAGCGGGCTTCGCGGGGATGGCGGACATGACAGATCATTGGACTGCTTCTCCCACGGGATCGTGAGCAGGCCGCCCGGAAAACGGCCACTCTTTGCGCTGCCAGGATCGCACCAGAAAGAGAATAATGCCAACAAATGCGATTGCCGCGCCAAACCGGATCTCTTTCAGGTTGGGACGGGCATAGAGAATGTAAACGAACCCAAGCGCGGCCAGCAGCGCGGGAATGGGATAAAGATACATGCGAAAGGGGCGTGGAAATTCCGGATGTCGCGAGCGCAGAAGGAACAGCCCGAACACCTGCATAAGAAATTGCACCATAATGCGGATCACCACCAGCGCGGCTATCAAGTCCTGCAAGCGCAGCATGCAGAATGCAGTGGTAACAAAGCCCAGAGTCAACAACGAGCGGTGCGGAAAGTGATGTTTGGGATGCAGCTTGGCATAGGCGCGGAAAAAGTTTCCGTCTTCCGCGGCGGCATAGGGCACGCGCGAGTAGCCCAGCATAAGCGAAAAGACGGAAGCGAAGGCGGTCCACATGATCAGGAAGGTGCCGAACATTCCCCACCACGTCCCAAAGGTGCGCTGCAGCAGTGTGGACGCAATGTAATAGCGCGCTTCATTCGCGCCGATCTGGTCCAGTTCCTGCCATGGCAGAACTCCGAGGATGCTGATGTTCATCACTAGGTAAAGCGCGCCGACAATGACAATGGAAAGCAGGATTGCGCGGGGAATGTTGCGCTCCGGCCGCTTGATCTCCGCGCCCAAAAAACACACATTGTAGTA
>JBARNL010000754.1:0-3603 GCA_049802955.1 Candidatus Angelobacter sp. | reverse complement strand
GTATTGCTCCTGCCGTTGCGTAAACTTCGCTGAAGAGAATCGGTCTTTCCATCCCAGCCCATCCCAGTAATCCACGTGAAAGCCCAGCGGAATCACCTGAATGTTTTTGGCGGAAAGGTCCCGGCGCAAACGCCCCAGCAACTCATCCGCCGGGGGACAACTGGAGCATCCTTCTGAAGTGAACAGCTCCACCACCACGGCCCTGCGCGGGACAGCCGAGTCGGTCGTTTTGGCTAACACCGCCATACAAACAGAAATCATGGCGACTGCCAGAATCGCCAGCGCTAAAATTCGTCTCATGCGCATTAGATCCATAACTCCCCGTTTGGTTGCAGCCAATCTCAAGTACGCCCAAACCGCATGCCCTGGATTTTACCTTTCAGGAAACTTTTGCATCCGACCCGTGGCCTGCGGCTTTTGTTAGTCATGGTGGAAATAGAAAAGATTCCCGTCCAAGTCCTTTATGGTGAATTGCCGTAATCCCCAGGGCTTTTTTTCCAGAGGATCCACAATGTTCGCGCCTAGCAATTTCAGTTCCTGGTATGACGCATCGATATCTTCCGCAAACACCCAGTGAACGGCAGGTTCGAACGGCGGCTTCCTCTTGCGAAAAAATATCGGCCCCATATCATCGCGTGACACGGCCCCAATTTCTTTGCCTGGATAAAGCCATCGTATCTCAAAACCGAGCGTATCTGTGTAATGCTGTTGTGCGCGTTCCACGTCGGCCACCGGCAACTCCGGGACTGGCTTGCCAATTGAGGTCATTTTCTCTTTTGCGCCCACAGAGCTCTCCTTTATGCAACAGCCGCCGCGCATCAGACTTTACGACACTACCGGGAGGCTCAGCCTCGATTTCACCCACTAAAAACTCGTCATCCTGAGGTCCGCAAACGAGCAAACGTTTTCTTCAGTTTGCGAGTAGGACCGAAGGACCTTTTGCTTTAGATTTTGATCACTTATATGTTTGCAAACTATTGACCACTGCCGCCCCTTACTCCTTCACCGCAATCCCCAGCGTCTTCATTTTGCGATACAAATGGCTGCGCTCCAGGCCCAGCACTTCAGCGGCGCGGGTCACGTTGCCGTGGTTCTCGTCCAGCTTTTTCAGGATGTAGTCGCGCTCATACGCGGCGCGGGCCTGATGCAGCGTGGAAAAGCCTCCCGTGGAAGAACGTCCGCCTTCACGATGGATCAGCGGCGGCAGATGTTTGCGTTCGATCTTGTGTGCCGTGGGATTCATGATCACCAAGCGTTCGATTACGTTGCGCAGCTCGCGGACATTTCCCGGCCAGGAATAGCGTGTGAGGGTTTCAATTGCCTCGTCAGTAATTTCGCGCGACCGGCGGCTGTAAGCCGCGGAAAATTCTTTCAGGAAGTGCTTTGACAGCAGGGGAATATCTTCTTTGCGCTCGCGCAGCGGAGGCACGTAGAACGGTATCACGTTGAGCCGGTAGAACAGGTCTTCGCGAAAATTGCCGCGTGAAATTTCTTCGTCCAGGTCTTTGTTGGTCGCGGCAATCACACGCACATCCACTTTCACCGGATCGTCATCGCCTACGGGAGTAAATTTCTGCTCGTCGAGCGTGCGCAGCACCTTGGACTGCGTCTTCAGGCTCATGTCGCCCACTTCATCCAGGAACAGCGTGCCTTCATTCGCTTTTTCGAACTTGCCTTCTTTGTCGCTGGCCGCGCCCGGCAGCGCGCCTTTGCGATGGCCAAAGAGCTCGCTTTCAATCCAGTCTTCCGGAATGGCAGCGCAGTTTACTTCGACAAAAAGTTTGTCTTTGCGCAGGCTGTGCGCATGGATGGCGTGCGCAACCAGCTCTTTGCCTGTGCCGGACTCGCCATAAATCAGCACGCGCCCGTTCGTGGGGGCCATCACGGCAATCTCATGCCGCAAGGCTTTCATGGGGATGCTTTCACCCACGATCACGCTCTTGGCCTGGAACTGCTTTTTGAACTCGGCGTTCTCCTGGCGCAGGCGATGTGCTTCCAGCGCGTTCTTCAGAACGATGAGAGTCTTATCCAGTGAAAGCGGCTTTTCCAGGAAATCAAATGCGCCAAGCTTGGTGGCGCGGACCGCCGTCTCAATCGTTCCATGCCCGGAGATAATGACCACCTCCGGCGGATCTTCCAATTGCCTGATCTTTTCCAGCGTCTCCAGGCCGTCGATGCCCGGCAGCCATATATCGAGCAGCACCACTTCGCAGAAACGTTTCTTTAGTTGTTCCAGGCACGCCTCGCCGCTTTCCGCCAGCAGCACCTTGTAACCTTCATCTTCCAACACGCCGCGCAATGACTCCCGGATATCGCGCTCATCATCCACCACCAGGACGCTATGCACTCTGCGACTCCGATGCCGCCATCTCCATTGCCAGCGGCAGTTCTACCAGGAACTTTGCGCCCGCCGGCTTGTTCTCTTCCACGCGGATGGAGCCGTGATGGTCGTCAATGATGCGCCGCACGATTGCCAGCCCCAGTCCGGTGCCGCGCTTCTTGGTAGAAAAATATGGCAGAAACAATTTTTCCTTCACCTCGCGATTGATGCCATGGCCGGTATCGGCAATCATAATCTCCAGGCCGTCACGCGCATCCAGCAGTGACGTAGTGATATGGATTTCCCTCACGTGGGAATCCTGCATGGCTTCAGCCGCGTTGTCGATCAGGTTGGCCAGAGCGCGCTTGATTGCTTCAGGATCGGCCATGGCCAGGGGGAGGTTGGAGTCGAGTTGTTTTTCCACGCGTATCCCGTCCAGCCTGCCGTTAAACATGGCCAGCGTGCCTTCCACAATTTCATTGATGTCTGCCGGTCTCGGCTGTGCCGCAGGAAATCGCGCCAGTGAAGAGAATTCATCCACCAGCGAGCGGACTGTCTGCACGGCTTCCGTGATCGTTTCCGCGCAGTCATGAATCACTTTCAACGATGCCTGATCGGGAGCCAGCCCCCGTTCCAGATGCTTGCGTATACGCTCGGCGGAAAGCGCAATGGGCGTCAGCGGGTTCTTGATTTCATGCGCCACGCGGCGTGCCACTTCACGCCATGCGGCTTCGCGTTGCGCCTTCAGCAGTTCACTGTAGTCCTCAAAGACAATCACGTATCCCAGCCGCTGCGTGCCGTGCTGTACGGAGGAAACGGTAACGCTCACATTGAGCTTGTCTTTCTCGATGGGAATTTCAAACTGCGCGGCCGTCACGGACATGCGATCAGCGCGGCGCAACAGATGTTCCAGATCGGAAGCCGTTTCATCATTGAATACTTCCTGCAGCGTCGATCCGATGACGGGAGCGCCGCCGTTGGGCCAGAACATCCGCCCAAAGGCCACGTTGCTGTGCGTGACGCGCCTTTGCGGATCAAGTGACAGCACGCCCGTGGGAATGCTTTCCAGAATGGTTTCAATATGGCGGCGGCGTTGCTCCAATTCCGTGTTTGTTTCCTTCAGCGCGCGGGCAGACTCATCAATCTTGGTGCGGCTGGATTCAAGTTCGCCAGCCATGTTGTTGAATGAAGAAACCAGTTCGCCGAGTTCGTCCGCGGCGGAAACCTCAACCCGGTGCCCCAGGTGTCCCAGCGATATCTCTCGCGTCGCCACGGCCAACGCT
>JBARNL010000753.1:0-2017 GCA_049802955.1 Candidatus Angelobacter sp. | reverse complement strand
ATTAAATATTGGCCGTTCATAGCGCTTTTGGCGCAAATTGGCGTATCCAAGCCCGGTTCGACCAGCGCTCCAGTACGTGCCCAGTCGCCGTGAAAGTTGCAGGTGAAAGTCTCTCGCTGGGTCGGAGTATCATAATCAGCAGATCGCCTGAACATGCCCCAGGACACCAAACTCGAAAGCGACGCCGAGCAGCTCAAAGACATCACGCCTCATCCTCTCTATACGCCCGCCGATCTTGAAGGCTGGGACTACGATGCCAATGTTGGCTATCCCGGCGAGTTCCCGTTCACCCGCGGCGTGCAGGCCACCATGTATCGCGGCCGCCTGTGGACGATGCGGCAGTATGCCGGTATGGGCGATGCTGAAGAATCGAACAAGCGTTATAAATATCTTCTTTCCCACGGGACAACCGGCCTCTCCGTGGCGTTTGACCTGCCCACGCAGATCGGTATGGACTCAGACCACGCCATGGCTGCCGGTGAAGTGGGCAAGGTGGGCGTGGCCATTGATTCCATTGAGGACATGGAGCGCCTCTTCGCCGGCATCAACCTGGAAAAGATTTCTACGTCGATGACCATCAATGCCAGCGCTGCCATTCTGCTGGCCCTGTATATCGCCGTGGCCCGCCGCAACGGCTCTGACACGCGCAAGCTCAGCGGCACAGTGCAGAATGACATCCTTAAGGAATACATTGCGCGCGGGACATATATCTATCCGCCGCGCCAGGCATTGCGGATCATCACTGATATGTTTGCTTACGCCAATGAGTATGTGCCGGAGTGGAACCCTATTTCAATTTCCGGCTACCACATGCGCGAGGCCGGCTGCACCGCGGTGCAGGAAGTGGCGTTTACGTTGGCCAATGCCATCGCGTATGTGGATGCCGCGCTGCATGCGGGGCTGGACGTGGACAAGTTTGCGCCGCGCCTATCGTTCTTCTTTAACGCGCACAACAACTTCCTGGAAGAAGTGGCCAAGTTCCGCGCTGCCCGCCGCATGTGGGCGCGCATCATGAAAGATCGTTTCCACGCCAAAAATCCCAAGTCGCTGATGCTGCGGTTTCACACGCAGACCGCCGGGTCGACGCTCACAGCGCAGCAGCCGGAAAACAATATCGTCCGCACCGCGTTGCAGGCGATGGCGGCTGTGCTGGGAGGAACGCAGTCACTTCATACCAATGGCTTTGATGAAGCCCTGGGCCTGCCGACGGAAGAGGCCGCGCGCATCGCGCTGCGCACGCAGCAGATCGTGGGACATGAAACCGGCGTGGCCAATACTATCGATCCGCTGGCCGGGTCTTATTACATCGAATCGCTGACCAACGAAATTGAGCGGCGCGCCCAACTGTATCTCGACAAGGTTGAATCTCTCGGCGGGACGCTGCGTGCGATCGAGCGCGGTTACATTCAGCAGGAAATCCAGAATGCCGCTTACGATTTCCAGCAGGGCGTGGACCGGCTGGAGAATGTCGTGGTCGGCGTGAACCGCTTTCAGACCGAGGACGACCGGAGCGTTCCAGTTCTCCGTATTGACGAAGCTCTTGAAGGCCGGCAGATCGAACGGGTGCGCGTCCTTCGCCAGCGCCGCGACAAATCGAAGTGGGAAGCGGCGCTACGCTCCGTGGAAGACGCCGCCCACGACGACCAAAACTTGATGCCGCACATCATTCATGCGGTCGAGAGTTACTGCACTGTCGGCGAAATCTCTGACGCCCTGCGGAAAGTTTTTGGGGAATATCAGGAAACCGTGGTGATTTAAAAAGGAATCCAAACCGTTGCCACGGAACAACACGCCCAAAATCGCTGGGAATGCTTCCTTTACAAACCTGCCATTCCAAACCTCTGTCAGCGAACGTTGTTGAAACTGGGGAAGGGAACTGCTCCGCTGGTCTTAAAGGTTTCAATTCCGATAGGTTTAGAATAATTCGCTCCAAAATCAGAAACTCTGGTCAGATTGCCTTGTTTGTTATATAGTCTGCAAACAATCCCCCCTATACTGTGCTGAGGTGCTTGCTGTG
>JBARNL010000752.1:0-5454 GCA_049802955.1 Candidatus Angelobacter sp. | reverse complement strand
AGGGAGCCCTACAGCCTTGCGAAGTCTGGATTGAGACAGCAAAATTCAATATGAATTAAGAGCTTAGGAGAACATAGGGGTCCCTCACCCGCTGCGCGGATTCGGGATTTCAGAAAAAATCATGATTGTTGCAATGCAGGAACAGGCTAGTGAAGAACAAATCCAGCAGGTGATTGAGCGCCTGATCGGCATGGGATTTGAAGTCCACCGCTCCACCGGGGCACGGCAGACGGTGTTAGGCGCGGTGGGCGCTCGCCATGAGTTCGATATTCGCGATATCGAAGTCCTGCCCGGGGTGGGTGAAGCGCATCGCATCAGTTCGCCTTATAAGCTGGTGGCCCGCAGTTTTCGTCCTGAAGGAACAGTGGTTAAGTTCAAGCGAGGCGTGAGCATTGGCGGCGATGAAGTAGTGCTGATGGCCGGGCCATGCTCGGTGGAATCGCGCGAGCAGATTTTTGCTGTGGCTGAATCCGTGGCGCGCTCCGGAGCCAAGTTCCTGCGTGGCGGCGCGTTCAAACCGCGCAGTTCGCCCTATAGCTTTCAAGGCATGGGAGAAGAAGGACTGAAGCTGATGCGTGAAGCGGCAGACCAGTTTGGCATGCTGGTGGTGAGCGAGGTCATGGAAATCTCACAGATCCCGCTGATGCTGCCTTATGTTGATCTGCTCCAGGTAGGCGCGCGCAACATGCAGAATTTCAATTTGCTGCGCGAACTCGGCAAGGTCCGCAAGCCGGTCCTGTTGAAGCGCGGCATTGCCGCGACCATTGAAGAACTTTTGCTCTCCGCTGAATACCTGATGGCCGGCGGCAACTATGAAGTCATCGTATGTGAGCGCGGCATCCGGACTTTTGAAACCTACACGCGCAACACAATGGATATTTCCGCTATACCGATCGTCAAGAAACTTTCCCATTTACCAATCCTCGCTGACCCATCGCATGGAACCGGCCGTCGCGAGAAAGTTTCTCCCATGGGACGCGCCGCTGTTGCAGCAGGCGCCGACGGGCTGCTGATTGAAGTCCACAACTGCCCTGACAAAGCTCTTTCTGACGGCGCTCAGTCCCTGTATCCTGAGCAGTTTGCCAAACTGGTGGGCGAATTGCGCTTAATTGCCCCTGCCGTTGGACGTAGGCTTGTTTAAAATCAATTGAATTGACGATCGCCAAACGGATGAAGCTCTGTGAAATCAAGCTTTCGCCTGAGTAGCGAATTTCTGTATCGGGATCCTATAGGTGTTCAGGCAAATCACGATTATCGGCACAGGTTTGGTCGGCGGGTCTTTCGCCCTGGCCTTGAAGGCCTCAGGGTTTGGAGGCAAGATCGTTGGCTGTGATCGACGGGCTGTTGTAGACCGCGCCCGCAGCATGCGCGCTATCGATTCCGGCACTGAAGATCCGGTGGAAGCCGTGGCCGGAAGCGACCTGATTGTGCTGGCTACGCCCGTGGGCGGAATCATCGATCTGATTGAGCGTATTGGCCCCATTGCGCCGCCTGATGCGCTAATCACCGATGTTGGCAGCACTAAGAAAGAGATTCTTGAACGCGCCCGCTCCGTTTTTGGCGATCAAGCGCCGCAACGTTTTATCGGCGGCCACCCAATGGCGGGCAAGGAACACAGCGGGTTGGAAAATGCCGAGGCAAAACTTTTCCTGAACGCCGTATGGCTGCTGGTTCCGCAGGCGAATCAATCTACCGACAAGGGCAAGATCAAGGATTATTGCGAGCTGCTGGAGAAAATCGGCGTTCGCATCCTGAAAATGGATGCCGAGCGCCATGACCAGATTTGCGCCTGGACCAGCCATCTTCCACAGATGATTGCTACTGCACTGGCGGCGACGCTGGTAGAGGAACTCGGTGACAATCCCGACGTGCACGCCATTGGCGGACGTGCGCTGCGAGAGATGACCCGAATTGCTTCCAGCCCTTATTCCATGTGGCGCGACATCGCCCACACCAATACCACCAACCTGGAATCCGTGCTGAGCAAGCTGGAGCAGCGACTGGTGCATATCCGCGAAAACCTTCGCACTCCGGCATTGCGAGAGGAATTTGATCAGGCCAACCATTTTGAACTGGGCACAAGAGATGTTGCCGCCACGGTGCTGGTGCTTCCGGGCTGGCAGAACTCCGGGCCGCGGCATTGGCAGACGCTCTGGGAACAGCAGAACCCTATATTTCTGCGGGTGCAGCAGCGGGACTGGGAGTTTCCTCATCGGGACTGGTGGCTGGAGCGGATTACGGCAGAGGTGAAGCAATCGCCCGCGCCAATTGTTTTTGCCGCGCACAGCCTGGGCTGCATCGCGCTGGCACACTGGTGCAAAGCCGTGCCTTCTGAGGTCCACAAGATCAAAGGCGCATTGCTGGTGGCGCCGGCTGACGTGGACAGCAAAGATGTTCCCAAGCAGCTCAAGGATTTTTCGCCCGTTCCTCGCGACCTGCTTCCATTTCCCTCGATTGTCGTGGCCAGCAGCACTGATCCATATCTTACAGTTGCCCGTGCCAGGGATTTTGCGCGTTCCTGGGGCAGCCGCTTTGTCGATATCGGCGCTGCTGGACACGTGAACGGAGAATCCGGCTTGGGCGATTGGCCGGAAGGGAAACGGCTGCTTAGGCATTTGGTTGAAGGGGAATGAGCCGCCGCGAAAAGATTGCCATTTTGAAAATATATATTTTCACGTGGGCAGGATTGGCGATCCTTACTGTCTGGCTGGATCGCTGGACTGCTTCGCTCGGTTTCGGATTTATTTCCTGTGTTATCGGTGCAATGGCAGCGACCACTCAAGTTGATCCTGAAGATCCAAAGCGAAAAGAATGGAAGCATGCTGCCATTGGGCTGATGGTGTTCGGTTGCGTGTTCAGTCTGATAGCGCTCATCGATAAATTCATGCTCCCGTACTTTATCCGCTGAATTGCACCCGTCGCCACACCTAGTTAAAATCATCTGTTTATGAATAAAGTCGTTGCCAGCGCTGATGAGGCCGTCCGCGATGTAAAAGACGGTTCAATGATTATGGTGGGTGGTTTTGGGCTGTGCGGGATTCCCGCCGACCTTATCGATGCCCTTGTCCGCAAAGGCGTAAAGGACCTCACCACGGTTTCCAATAATGCCGGTGTGGACGATTTCGGCCTGGGCAAGCTTCTCCAGACTGGCCAGATAAGAAAGCACATTGGTTCTTATGTGGGTGAGAACAAGTTATTTGAAAAACTTGTCCTTACCGGCAAACTGGCGTTGGAATTGAATCCCCAAGGCACGCTGGCCGAGCGCATTCGCGCCGGCGGCGCGGGCATTCCGGCCTTCTATACCGCGACCGGCGCGGGGACCGTGGTTTCAGAGGGCAAAGAGATCAGAGAATTTAACGGTCGGCCCTATGTGATGGAACGCGGGTTGAAGGCCGACTTCGCGCTGATCAAGGCATGGAAAGCTGACCGTTGGGGCAATTTGATTTTCCGCAAGACCGCCCGGAACTTTAATCCTGTGATGGCCACAGCGGCGCGCGTCACGATTGCGGAAGTTGAAGAGATAGTCGAGCCGGGGCAGCTTGATCCAGACGGTATTCACCTGCCTAGTGTTTATGTGAAGAGAATCGTGTTGAGCACAGGACAAGAGAAACGCATTGAGAAGCGAACGGTCAGGAAGCGGGCCTAATTTCCGTGTAGAGATGTAACCTGCATGCAATGTCTCAACGATGGACGTTATTAGAGCAGCGCAAGAAGAAGACGAAATAATTATGGCGACAACACCGGTCAACAAAGTAGACAAGCAAAAAGACGTGGAAAAGCGCGAGCGGATCGTAAAACGAATTGCGCGCGAAATGCAGGATGGTTTCTATGTGAACCTGGGCATCGGCATGCCAACGCTGGTGGCCAACTACATTGCTCCAGGCGTGGAAGTGATCCTGCAAAGCGAGAACGGGATGCTGGGCGTTGGGCCGTTTCCTTTTGAAGGCGAAGAAGATCCTGATTTGATCAATGCCAGCAAAGAAACCGTAACGGAAGTTCCTGGAACGGCCTATTTTTCCAGCGCCGATTCCTTTGCCATGATCCGCGGCGGCCACATTGACCTGAGCGTGCTCGGCGCAATGGAAGTGGATGAAGAAGGAAACCTGGCCAACTGGATGATCCCGGGAAAAATGGTGAAAGGAATGGGCGGCGCTATGGACCTGGTGGCGGGGGCGCGGCGCGTGATCATCGCCATGGAACATACCACCAAGGACGGTACTTCCAAGATCCTGCCCAAATGCACCCTTCCGCTGACCGGGATGAAAGTTGTGAACACCATTGTCACGGAAATGGCATATATAAATGTGACGCCACAGGGCTTGGTCTTGGAAGAGGTGGCGCCGGGCCTGACGGCGGAAGACGTGCAAAAGGCGACCGCGGCCCGATTGATCGTGGGCCCGAATTTGAAAACAATGGAGTTCTAGAACAACCAAAACTCTCTTCGCGCAATCGGAAGAGAGTAGATGGGGCGAGGGAGGCAAGCAAAATGCGTGCAGATCGTGCTGAAATTTCCTGGGATTCTGAAAAATCAAAATGGGCGATTAAAATTTCCGTGGGCGAAGAGGTAATTCGCCGTTATTGCAGTTTTCCTCAGACAGCAAATGAAACGGACCTTCGGGCAGCGGCGGAATCAACGCTGAAAGACGAAGGTTACGAACTCGAAGCTGAGGCGATCACCATTCAACCGTCAAAAGCGGCGTAACACATCAGATAGTTTGCTACTCATTTCTCAACGCCTCCATTGGGTCCACCCGAAGGGCGCGCCGGGCAGGCACAAGACAGGCCACCATGGCGACGCCCGCAAGCAGGATGGAGATAGTAGTGTAGGTAACGGCATCTGCCGGCCCAATGCCGATAAGAAAGTCCTGAATTAGTTCGCCCACGGCAAACGCCGACAGTATTCCAATCCCGAGTCCTGCCGCGACCACCCACAAGCCTTGGCGTCCGACCAGCCGGAGGATTTGCCTGGGTTGCGCGCCAAGGGCCATACGTATGCCGATTTCGTGAGTTCGTTGACTTACGGAATACGACATGACACCGTACACTCCCACGGCTGCCAGACCCAATCCCAGTCCACCCAAAATGGCAGTAAGTGTTGCTCCCAGGCGGAATATAAATAGTCCGTTCAATCCGTTTAACGCCTCAGTCATGCTCATGGCACGCGCGGGCATGGTGGGTGCAAGCGAATCCACAAGCGGCAGCAATTGGCGCGTGATCTCCGCGTTTGCGCTGCGCACCTGCAGTGTCACCGTCGGGAAGTAATGCTGTGCCAGCGGAACAAAATAGGTTGGATCAATAGGACTATATGGATCAACCAAGCGAATATTTCTCGCCACTCCAATGACCTGAATTGGATGCTTCAGATCTTCTGGTACTGAGAATTCGCGGCCCAGTGGGTCTTGGTGCGGCCAATATTTGTCTGCCATGGCCTGATTAATCACAGCCACGTGAACG
>JBARNL010000751.1:0-3273 GCA_049802955.1 Candidatus Angelobacter sp. | reverse complement strand
CAAAAAGCGCGGTCAGGCGCGTGCCAAAGGAATAATCGGATTGGAACGTGAGCAGGTCGCTGTTGTTCAGAATGAAAGTCCGCTGCGGATAGTCGCCCGCAAAATCCAGGATGGCCTGACCCGTGGTGCTGAACCCGTTAGCGCCGTGAATGGTCACTACGTTCCCAAGAAAATTTCCAAAGGGATCAGGTATTCCCGTAGGCGCGGGATTCACAAACTCTGAGTCCTGCCGCGTGGCTCCGTAACGCAAGAGGTTGTGCCAGTGGGAAGTGGTTTGGTTTTGCAGCGTTGCGCCGATGTAAGTATTGTCCTCAGTCTGAAAGGAATCGTCAGGGATACCAAAGAAATCTATTGCGTTGGGGACGTCGACCTTTGCGGCCACGCGGCGTACTGTCAGCCGCAAGTTGGTTGAAGCGCCGGGCGACCAGCCAAAGTTGCCTGCGTATGTGCCATTGTGGAAATGAGGATTGCTGGAAGTATTACCGCCGTCGTATCGTGCAAACTCTGAAAAGTAGTCGATCTGCCGGAAGATGCCGCCAAAAGAAAGATCGTTATGCAGGCTGTTGAAATTTCCGGCATCAAACGCATAGCTGAGTTGCGGAGTGAACGTTGAGCCATGAGATGTGGTCAAGTTCACCACGCCGGCCAGCGCGTCCGCGCCATAGAGCACGCTGTTGGGGCCGCGAAGAATTTCAACCTGGTCGATGCCGGTGGTAAAAATGCCGCCGAAATCGACCGTACCTCCAATTTCATTCAGGGGAACGCCATCCAGCAGGACTTTGTTAAATTTGCTCTCGCCACCGCGGATAAAGAGCGATTCATTGATCCCGCGCTGGCCATTCTCCAGAACTTGAACACCGGGAACTGGACGCAATGTTTCCAGCACTTCAGGCTTGTACTGAAACTGATCTGAAGTTACAACGGAAACGGAAGCGCCTGTCTGGGTATCCGGCAGGCTGGTTCCTGTGGCTGAAACCACCACCTGCTGCGACACGCTGCCGAGCTTCAGCGTGAGATCGACAGCCGCATTGCTGGAACTGCCAATGTAGATAGCGTCACTCTGTTGCGTTGCAAAGGATTGCGCGGCCGTTCTCACTTGGTAGCGTCCGGGCGGAAGCGGCAGGAAGCGATACTTCCCTTCAGAATCCGTGGTGGTTACAGAAACTTGTTTGCCCTGGCGAAGAAGCTCGACTTGTGCCCCGTAAACCACGGCCCCCAGAGGATCGGTGACGGTTCCGTGAATGCTGCCGCCTTCGGCAATGGCTGGAAGCGTTGTAAGTGCGATCGCCAGCACAAGGCCGGCACAAAGAAGCGATTTCATTTGTAAGACTCCTCCCGCGAAGTAGTCAATGGATGTCAGGCGGCGATGAAGTGGAGGGCATTCTTGCGGCATGCAATAAGAAAATTCTTCGAGCACGTTGAACAGATGATCGATTGAACCCAAAGCACAACTGAGCAACGAACAAAATCGAACTCTGAACAGCAAGAAAGCTCTCCGGCTCTCCCTGCGCAGCCGGAAACGCCCAATTGACAGGCATCTGGCCGGTCTCCTGACTTACGCCTCAATGAACCTGAAGCGCCTTCCCGGGCCGTCCCAGTGGCATGTGCTCAGGTTCTTAGCGAATACAGTTGCGGGGCAGTGGCGGATTCTCACCGCGCTTCCCATTACCAGATGGAAGAAAACTATATGAGAGTGGCAGGCAAGGTCAAGCTGTTTGTAAAACACGGAATTGCTATTGCTGTTTGGGGAATTTAGGATGTGCGGTTCGCCATTACCGTATCTACCGGAGAGAATCAAAATGTCCTGGACTGCTTCCGCGAAAAAAGTCACGAACTGCCGCTTGGTATCGATAGTGATCGCCATGGTGCTGATTTCTGCCTGTATGTTTGCGCAGGCGGATGCCAATACGCCGCAAAGCAACCCTGGGAGCAAAAAGACTTCAGCCGGTAAAGGCAAAAAGCAGTCCAGCGCCAAGGGCGGGGAAAAAAAGACTGAAGCACAGCCGGCTGCCGCAGGAAAGGCGGCGAGCACAAGCGATGGCGATCAGGAAGAAGCGAAAGGTCCGTGGCATGGTTTAACGTGGCGGCTCATTGGGCCATACCGCGGCGGACGCGTACTGGCAGTGAGCGGCGTTGTGGGTGACGAGCACACTTATTACTTCGGCGCCACGGGCGGCGGCGTATGGAAGAGCACCGACGGCGGATTGACCTGGCATCCCTTGACCGACAAGGTGAAGGATATGTCGCCTTCCATTGGCGCGATTGCCGTCGCCCCTTCAGATCCAAACGTGATCTATGCCGGGACCGGTGAAGCTTGTATTCGCGGCGACATCATCAACGGAAACGGCGTTTATAAATCAATCGACGCGGGCAAGACGTGGACCTACTCTGGGCTGCGCGACACCAGCACCATCGGGCGCATTGCAGTAAATCCAAAGAATCCTGATATTGCCTATGTAGCGGCGCTGGGACATGTGTTTGGCCCGAACGCAGAACGCGGGATCTATCGCACGACTGATGGCGGCAAGAACTGGACCAAAGTCCTCTATAAGGATGAAAACTCCGGCGGCATCGATATCTCGATGGATCCCACAAACCCGAACGTGATTTTTGCGTCATTGTGGCAAGCGAGGCGCACGCCCTGGGGCATGGATAGCGGCGGCCCTGGCAGCGGACTCTATCGCAGCACCGATGGCGGCACAACATGGAAGCAGCTCAGCGGCCACGGATTGCCGGAAGGTACGCTGGGACGCATTGGGCTGGCTGTGGCTTACAGCGGCAATCGCGTTTGGGCGCTTGTGGAAGCCGATAAGGGTGGCCTGTTCCGCTCCGACGATGGCGGCGATACCTGGACTCTCACCAACAGTGATCGCCAATATCGCCAGCGCGCGTTTTATTACACGCATGTTTTTGCCGACCCTCGCAATGCTGACGGCGTTTACGTGCTGAACACGGGGATGTATCGCTCCAATGATGGCGGAAAAACCTTCCGCCCGATTCGCGTGCCGCATGGTGACAATCACGGCTTGTGGATTGATCCCAATGATCCGAACCGCATGATTGAATCAAATGACGGCGGAGCCAACGTAAGCACCAATGGCGGCGCAAGCTGGACCAGCCAGGGCAACCAGCCGACAGCGCAGTTCTATCACGTAGTCACGGACAATCGCTTCCCTTATTACCTTTATGGGGCACAGCAGGACAACTCTTCTGTGGCGATTGCCAGCGCAGCGCCGGGTGGTATTGATCGCACAAGCTGGTACGCCGTAGGAG
>JBARNL010000750.1:0-4460 GCA_049802955.1 Candidatus Angelobacter sp. | reverse complement strand
TCTTGAAGCCGAAATTCACGACATGAAAAAGGCATCAATGGCGGTTGCCACCAACTTAGCACAGAGAGGAGGAAGGAAATAACGATTAGTCGAGTTTTTCTGCATATTCGCTGTAGCCCTCTCATTGTCCACGCATAATTGCATTGCGCTCGGATTCAGCCAAAATTTCGCAGCCGCTCACCCGCCTGCTGCGCTGCCCTATCAAATGCGGCCTTGGCTGCGGCCAAGGAAGTACAGCAATACAAATGCAGACCGCCACGCCGCCGCAGGCGACCCAAAGCACCAAACGCGACCGGTTTCATTTTGGAATTCTAAGGAAAAATTTGTTTTTCCTCTCACACTCCCTCGAATTTGCAAGAACTAGAATTTGTAAATGAAAGGAGATTTTATGAAACCAGCGTTAACTCTTGTTTTGCTATGGGGAATCAGCGCTTGGGGACAATGCAGTTTCTCTGATTTGGTATTCATACCAACGAGATGTCCTTGTACCGGGGCGATTCTTTTTGTCGACGAATGCCAAGGTACTTCAGGCGGCCAGGGCTGCCAGGATGCTTCGGGAACAAACCGCTGTGGTTCCACTTGTGCAATCCTGACTGCAACAGGCTGCATCCCGGGCGGCCCCAAGCTACAGGTTCCTCTACTTTCCAAATCGCTTGAACGCGATATCCAGATCGCTTCTGCAAAAGGGCCTCAACTCGCAACGTGTGAATATGACGGCCAGGCATTTGACAGATGGCTCCAAAAAACGAGCACGTCGCGACACGCTCAACCCTTGAAAGGCATTGGATACTAAATGCTTTTCGCATTCCTCACCTTATTGCTGAGCGGTTTGACGGCGCAAAATGCCTTACAATCGGTGTCCCCCAGGCCGCTCAGGGCTTCGACGATCAAGAAGCTGGAGGTCCCTCCATTTGGAGCGTTCGGACAAACCCATTGCGATGATGATTTGTCCATGTACGACCATCTGGCGAACGGCTCTTACAAAAAGACCGTTATTTTGCGTACGGCGTTGTCCGGTAATGAAAGTACGCTCTACAATCTGCCGCAGGAGTTTGCCGACTCAACGGCATTCACGGATTTCTCTGTTACCCCGGGCGGGCAAGTAACCGCACTGGTGGAGGACGAGAAGGGTCACTCCATCCGCTTTGATTTTGACGCAGAGGGTGAAGTCAGCAGCCATTCACAATTGGATCTCCCTGATCAGGTTGCAGGAGATAAGATTGCCGTCTTTCCCAATGGCGCCATGCTCTTCTCCGGACACTACCGGCGCAGCGCGCCGTCCGATGCGAAAGGAAAAAGGTACCTGGGCCTGTTTCAATCTTCTGGAAAGTTATTGCGCAGGGTGAATGAATCCGGCATGGGAGATATCGACCTTGATGCGCCGGCGCACCACATCCCCGAAGGCGCAATAACCATTGGCAAAGACGCAAATGCTTACCTGCTGACCACGGACAAGGTTTATGTGATTTCGGCATCGGGACATATCGAGCGAAAAATCCTAATCGGTAAACCGGACGGCGGGTTTTCTGCTATGGGATTGCAATATTCTCAAGGTCTGCTTGTGGTATCGTTCGCCAGACAAGGGAAGCCGGAAGCTTTGTTCCGCTACGCGGTTCTGAACGCATCCACTGGGGAGCCCCTGGGCCTCTATGAGCCTACCGAGGAGACGGGAAACAACAATGTCTGTTTTTCCCGACGGGAGGGTTTTCTGTTTATTACGGTGAAGGAGAATCGGCTGAACCTGATCACTGCTCCGATCCGCTGACCGCGCTGGCCTTACCGGGCAGACAGAAGAACAACCAACATCCCTCATCCCGCCTGCTGCCCTGCTTTATCAAACGCGGGCTTGGCTGACCAGGGTATCGGCAATACTTGGCCCATCATCCACCACGATGACGTTCTAGAATGGGCCTCCAGCGGAAATTACGCTGTTGTGCTCGCTTTTTAGGGACTCCGCATCCGGGCTGCCGGCAACGTAGTCTCTTGGTAGAAAGATCGAGAAAGCGGTCCCGTGGTTATCTTGTCCCGTTCTGCTTTTCATCCGGATTGTTCCACGATGTTTCTCAAAAATACCGCGCGTGATCCACAACCCCAGGCCGGTGCCAACGTCAATCTTGGTGGTAAAAAATGGCTGGAAAATCTTTTTTCTATGCTTGGGTTCGATTCCGCTGCCGGTGTCCAGAATGGTAAGCCGGACACCATCAAGATTAGAGCGGTTCCACTGATGGGTTTTAGAAACGCGCAAGATGAGTTTTCCGCCGCTAGGCATGGCATCGATGGCGTTGGTGATCAGGTTTGAAAGCGCCTGCCGAATTTCGCCGGCCAATGCGGTAATCCCAGCGTTATTGCCGTACTGCTTTAAAACCGTGATGTTTCTTGATTCAAACCGTTTTTCATAGAGCAATAGAAGATTGTCCAGCGCCTCAGGGACGTCAAAGAGCACGGGTGAAGAAGTGTCACGATAGAACCCCAGCGTTTGCCGGGTAATATGAGCTACGCGATCAAGTTCGCGGCTGGCCAATTCCAGGTACCCAGTTACGCGGTCATTGTTGGAGATGTCCCTTTTGGCCAGGTAAACCAGGTTCGTTACCGCTTCCAGCGGGTTATTGATTTCATGGGCAACCGTGGCGGCCATGCGCCCGGCGGCGGCAAGTTTTTCTGTGGTCTGCAAAGCGCGCTCAATTTTGTTGGTCTCTGTGATGTTGCGGATAATCTTGGCCGCGCCAATTACATTTCCGCTTTCATCCTTTACGGGTGAGATTGTCAGCGAGACCTCAACTCTTTCACCATTCTTGTGCAGGCGTATGGTTTCAAAATGGTCGATCTTTTCCCCGCGCCTGATTTTGCTCAGGATCATGTTTTCGTCCTGATGCAATTCCGGCGGTATGATCGTCGTAACGGACTTTCCAACAATTTCTTCGGCCGTGTAGCCGAATAATTTCTCGGCACTGCGGTTCCAGCTAGTAATGATTCCGTTCAGGTCCTTGCTGGCGATAGCGTCGTCCGACGATTCCACGATTGCGGCCAGGCGCAGCGCGGCTTCTTCAAGTTTTTTCTGGCGTGTAATGTCGCGGACAATCTTGGCCGCGCCAACGATCTTTCCCGTCTCATCTTTTATGGGCGAAACTGTCAGCGACACATCGATACGCTGCCCGTTCTTGTGCACGCGTACGGTTTGGAAATATTCGATTCGCTCACCGGCCCTGATCTTTCCCAGAATCCTCGGCTCGTCCTGATGCAGTTCCGGAGGAATGATCAGCGTTACAGGCTGTCCGATAATTTCTTCCGCGGTGTACCCAAACATCCGCTCCGCGCTTTTGTTCCAGCTCGTAATTATTCCGTTCAGGTCCTTGCTGGCGATTGCGTCCTCGGAAGACTCGATGATCGCCGCGAGACGTCGCTGTGCTTTCTCAGCCTCGCTGCTGGCCGTGGCGTTACCGGTGATCGCACGTTGTTCCTCGCTCGATTGCCATGGCTCAACTGTTTGTTTCGCCAGCGTGATGTCCATCACCAGGCCGAACATTCGCGAGTCGTTCTGCAGCCTGGATCCTTTGCAATAAAACCAGCGCAGCCCCATGTCAGGATTCTGGTACCGGTATTCGAAATCCATCTGCCCGGTTTCGGCTGCCGCTTTCATGGATTGCTGGACCATCTTCCAGTCAGCGGGATGTACCCGCGCGGCCCATTTTTTCGCATGATCGGGATCGCCGGCGTCTGTCCCAAACAGACGATAGAGTTCAGGGGAGAGATGGCTGCAATCGTGAGCGGGATCCCACTCCCAGGTTCCTACCAAATGCGGATTTATGGCGTTAGCGGGCGCTGCTGCTTTTTGGACGCTGGAAGATGAAAAGCTCGACACTTCTCCCTGCTCTCCTTTCTGCATTGGAATAGCCGACGTTGATAAATGTTCCAGACCAGTCCTCCACCTTACAATACGATCTTAGTTGGATGCCGCTGCTGGGAATTGGGCTGTTCTGGCGGATAATCCATGAGTATTAATGCCCTCACGCAGCCTTCAGAAGATAATTTCTGAAGAATTGCGCCACCCGACCCATGGCATCCAGTTGCGCCAGGCCCCGGAACACATGTCCCTGGTCCGGATAGATTTTAATCTGATATGGAATTTTACGCTGTTGCAAAATGCGCTCCAGTTCGTATGCCTGGTCGATAGGAACCGTTGTGTCCTGGGCTCCGTGGAGAATGAGTACGGGCGGAAGATTGCCGGCCTCTTTTGCAAATTGTTCAGGCAGACCGCCGAACAGCTCAGCCACTGCGGCGATCCGGGAATCCTGTGTGGCTAGCGCAAGAGAAAGATATGCGCCCAAAGAAAAGCCCAGAAGGCCGATCCTGCTTACGTCCACGCCTGGCTGGCCCGCAACAAAGCTGACGGCGTCTTTAAGCGTCTCAAGCCATGCAAGGAAGTTTGACTCAATCTGGCTGGGAGAGACCCAGTAATGTCC
>JBARNL010000749.1:0-8574 GCA_049802955.1 Candidatus Angelobacter sp. | reverse complement strand
GTCTGCCGGCTGTGGTCTGCGTAAAGGCGGCTGGGGTGGGGGAGGATGGAACATCTTCACCGCAGAGACGCGGAGGCGCGGAGAAGAAAAGGGCAGGCAAGAGCAGGACGGTAAAAAGCAGGGCAGTAAAAAGCAAGACAGCCGCAAGATCAAGAACGGCAAAACGAACAACTGCAAGCCGCGCGCGGGCTGCGAGATAATCTGTGCCAGTCACTATCCGCATACCGACGTATCTGGCGTCTTTTGCCGATGGCCGTAATCTGCTTGCGGTTGAGGGCTCACCTGCCGATGTATCTGAAGCGCTCATAGCGCTCTGGAAAGAATACCCCGGCTTGCGCGACCGGATAGTGGATGAACAAGGCGCAGTCCGCCAGCACATCAATATATTCGTGGGCGATGAAGCCATCCGCTTTGCCGACGGCCTCTCGACAAAAGTGCCAGCCGACGCGGAAGTCCTGATCGTCCCGGCAGTGAGCGGCGGATAGCTAGGAGGCCGAACGGACGGCGCGTTCAACCGATGGTGTGAGCTTGATTGCTACGAAATGGTCTTCTGGGTAAAGATAGTCTTCCCCGGACTCATCCACAATGCGCACCATTCCGAGCTTGATCGCGGCCACATCGCTCCTGAGCTGGTAGATCTTGCGCAACTCCAGTGAGGCAGGATAATCCTGGTTCTTAACGCAGACAACGTAATGGCTGCCAGCAGGACCCTTTTTTCTAAGAGAGTATCCGTTTGATTTTGATTTCTTTTCTGCCAATGCCGTGCGCCTCATACCAGTGGATTTCGCTTCGATGTATCGTACCATCAGAAAATCTGATTGGTGCATTTCCTTTAAGTTTTCTCCATCGGCCGACACCGTAAACTTTTCGAAGCCGTTTGAGTTCCCGGATGGAACGGCCTGAGGCAATTAATTCGATTTCGGTAATTTCGCCAACAATTTGAAGGTTCACTTTCACCTGGTCTGAATGATTTGAAAAACTCTACCCAAGACCATTGAATATCCGCTAGCGCAGCGGCGTGCTTGCTCCCTCAAAGACTTTGGTTACGGTGCTGCGGCCCACGCCATAGATGATGAAGCTTTTTTCGTCGAAGCCGTATTCCCGGAATAGCAGCTCGGCCAGGCCGTCGCCGTCAACGTCGACCGCGTCAATCAACTCCAGGCGCGGCGCTACGTCCAGCCGTGAAGAATCGGTCACGCTGGAGGCAAGCTTCTGCGGCACGCCTTCAAAGTCCACGCGCGCAATCACGGTGACATAACGCGAGACGAATTTTCCCGGAGCGCTACTGCCGCCCGGCGCCAGATAGCTGCCGGGAATTTCTGCGCTGAAAACAATAACTGTCTCATTGCTCAGATCCAGGTCAAAAGAACGCATGACCACATTCTGAAGAGAATTAGTGTTGAGCTGCGCGTTTTCTCGCGGAAGCTGCGCGAGTGCAAGCTTGCGCATCTTGGCTTCCATCTGCTGCTCTTCACCTGGCTTCCATTTAAAGGCAAAGGAGCGCACGTCAGTCGGTTCATTGTCAGAGACGGCGACAAACGTTTTAGTTCCAGACGTAATTACAGGCAGCTTGGTGCGCGGCGCAGGTGTTCCTTCTGCCGGCACTTGTGCGGACGGAGTCGGCGAAGGCTGAGGCGTGGATGCTGGTTCCGGCCCGGCAGGAGAGCGCCGCCGGAGCACGGGCCGGTCAGCATCGTCCGGGGCAGCGGAAGAATCATTTACGGCCGGACTCGCGGAAGAAGGCGCATTCGGAGAAGAAGCGCTGGCTCTCGATTCAGAAGTCTCCGGCGCGGGGGTGCTGGACGGAGTAGCTGCAGGGGTGGCATCGCCACGATGGATAATCGGCCGGTCGTCACCGTTTGTGACAGGGGCAGGCGTCTGGGCAGGCGTTTTTTTGGCCTCTTCTGCCACCTGCCACTTGCCCAGCGCGGTCCAGCCGTTATTATTTGTGCTGCTCAGGATGGTGGCGTAGCCAACGGGTATGCCGTCTTTTTGCGCTTCATAGACAATGCCGTTATCGAGCGCCATGGGCTGCGGCGCGGCTTTATAGATGCTGGCATCGTGGAAGGTGCCTTCATCGAGGATGGCCACAGGAAAGATATGCGTGGCAACAATGCCGGCGGAGTCTTTAGTGACTTCAATCACGGCGGTAGCCCGCAGCTTGTGCGCCTTACGGCGCTGGGCAAACGCGGTGGTGAAGGCCGCCGCACATGCCAGCACAAGCACCGCGCTGGCCAGGAACCTGCTTCTGCTATATAAATTCATTTGATCTTATAAACACGGAAAAACCATGCAAGTTAATGATAAAGCCCCGGAGTTCTCTCTTGCCAATGAAGAAGGCAAGCAAATCGCGTTAAAAGACTATCGCGGCAAGAATGTGGTGCTGTTTTTCTTTCCCAAGGCCAACACGCCGGGTTGAACGATTGAGGCGTGCGGGTTCCGCGACGCATTTAGCAAGATGCAAAAGGCCGGGGCCGTGGTGCTGGGCATTTCCGCCGACAAGCCCTCTGCCCAGAAGAAATTTAAAGAGAAATATGACCTGCCGTATTCCCTGCTGGCTGATGAAGACAAGGCCGTCTGCAACAAGTACGGCGTGATGAAGGAAAAGAGCATGTACGGCAAGAAGTACATGGGAATTGAGCGAACGACGTTCGTGATCAGCCCGGAAGGCAGGATTTCCGCCGTCCTTACCGGCCTGAAACCAGACGAGCATGCAGCGGCGGCGATTGCCGCGCTGAAAAGCGCGTAGCGGGGCGATGCCACACATTGCCGGGAGAACTAACCAGCTCTTGAAACTGAAGACGAAGCTATCGGCGTCAATGACTTTGACCCAGTTCGACAATGGTTATTGGTATGCAGCCGAGCTCAAGGAATTTGCGGAGACTATCGGGATTCCATTCGCGAATAAGCTACGTAAAGACGAGCTTGAGACAGCCATTAAACACTTTCTCAAGACCGGTAAGATCAAGAGCTGCCCGACCAAAAGAAGCCTCTCGACCCAAGGTGCCAAAGACGTCGAATTAGGGCTGAGCCTGGATCTTCCGGTGGTGGTCTACACGAACGATAAAGAGACTAAGGCTTTCCACGATCGAGAAGCGCACAAACTTGCTCCGGGCTTAAAGAGGAAAACCGGCGCGCGCTACCGGCTCAATCGCTGGCGGGAAGAGCAAGTCGTCAAGGGCGTCAAACTCACCTATGGAGACTTGGTCAAAGAATACGTTCGACTCAATCAGACCGAGGAACCTTTTGCTCAGATTCCCCACGGCAGATACATCAATTTTGTGAGCGACTTCTTAGCGGCGGAGAAGGGTGCCACGAGAGAACAGGCAATGAAGGCTTGGGAGCAGTTGAAGACGCTGGACATTCCCAAGAACTATCGTTCTTGGGCGAAGTCCCAATCATCAAAATCGCGGTGACGGCCGACTGAATTTTTGAGTGCGTCCTAATTGCACTGCCGATGAAAGAGTGTGCGGGGAGGCTCAGATCGAGCACTCTATCTGTAAGAAACGCCCGGCTTGGTAGGACTAGGAACCCGCGGTTACTTAGACCCGGTAATCGTAAAGGTGAGGACGCTCTCTGCCGGAATCCTGACTTCTTCTTTGCCGGTAGCGGCGGCAACTCCTGTCCCGGCAGCAGCGCCCGCTCCAGCGCCAATAGCCGCGCCTTTTCCGCCTCCTGCAAGTCCTCCAATCAACGCTCCTGCGCCTGCTCCGCCACCGATCTTGGTGGCATTGCTCTTGGTGTGGCTCTTGCCCTGGCGGCTTACGGCCGAGCTGTAAACGGTCTCTCCTTTGATGGAGGTCAGCCGCAGGGTGAGCGCACCGGGCTTGTGCAGGCGCCCACTGCGGTTTACGTAAGTAACTTTGCCTTTGACCGGAGCGCCCGCCCTGACCACGACTTTGCCATGTTCAACAATGTCATGCGTAAGAGTGCCATTCCAGACTTCCCCTTTATGCGCTGTGGCTGAACTCAGAGATGTATTGAGCCGGACAGTTGCGTGGCTTCCGCTGGGAATTTCGGCGGCAGTGGCCGCAGAGAAAGCGATCATCGACAGCATGGCCAGCAGAATTGATTTGCGCAGTTTCATTGACATGCCTCCAGTCAGGATTAAGAGCGGCCCTGCTCCTAGTGGAGCAACTTTGGATCTCTGACGATTTTAATGCTGCCGCGAACTGCTATACACTTTTCGCTGGAATCGGAGGAACTAATGCGAGCGTGGCCTTTCGTACTTATGCTTTTAGTTTTGCCTGTGGTTGGACGGGCTACGCCGCAGTCGAACACGGCCAAGGCCCTGCACGATCTTTTCAACTCGGCATGGGACCAGGAGATGCAGGAGCGTCCGGAAGACGCGTCTGAGCTGGGCGACCGGCGGTGGAACGACCGATGGATGGACCGAAGCCCGGAAGCGTATGCACAGCGCGATCAGAATAACCATGCGATCCTGGCGAAGCTCGCGAAGATTGACCGCGCACAGCTGAGCAAGACTGACCAACTCAACTACGACCTGTTCGAGAAGCGTTATACCGATCGCATTGAGCAATACAAAGTCCGCTGGTTTTTGATGAGCTTTAACCAGCGCGAAGGCCCGCAAACCAGCGACGATCTGGGAAGCTCACTGCGCTTTGAGACGGTGAAAGATTATGAAGACTGGCTGGCCCGTCTGCGAGCTGTTCCCACGGCCCTGGACCAATTTACCGCGCTGCTGCGGGAGGGGATTCGCGAGCGCATGGTGCATCCGCGAATCATCATGGAGCGCATTCCGGCGCAGATCGATAAGCAGATTGTGAGCGATCCCACCCAGAGCGGCTTCTACAAACCGTTTAAGAGCTTTCCATCTGCAATCAGCCAAGCCGATCAGCAGCGGTTTCAACAAGACGCGCGCAAAGCAGTGGAGCAGCAGGTGGTACCAGCTTTCACGAGATTTAAACAGTTCTTTGTGAGCGAATATCTGCCCGCCTGCTATGACAAGGTAGGCGCGTGGCAACTGCCTCACGGCGAAGAACTGTACGCGCAGATGATTCGCCACTATACGACGACGAACGAGACGCCGGAGGAGGTCCACCAGATCGGCCTGAAGGAAGTCGCCCGCATCAATGGCGAAATGGATCGCGTGATGCAGCAGATCGGATTCAAGGGATCGCGCGACGAGTTCTTTAAGTTTCTGCGGACCGATCCGCAATTCTTCTACAAAACGCCGGATGAACTGTTCGAGGCGTATAAAGCGCTGGCCAAGACTGTTGATCCAAATCTGGTAAAGGTATTTCGCACGTTGCCGCGCGAGCCTTATGGCGTGGAGGCGATTCCAGCTTCTTTTGCGCCGGACACAACGGCGGCTTATTACCGCCAAGGAGCGGCGGATGGATCACGCGCGGGAACCTACTTCGTTAATCTTTATAAGCCTGATGCCCGGCCCAAGTGGGAAATGACAGCCCTTACGCTGCATGAATCGGTGCCAGGACACCATTTGCAGATCGCCCGCGCGCACGAATTGGGAGAAATGCCCAATTTCCGCCGCTACGGCGAGTACACCGTCTTTGTGGAAGGCTGGGGGCTTTATGCCGAATCGCTGGGCGATGACATGGGGCTTTACAGCGATCCATACTCCAAGTTTGGCCAGCTCAGCTATGAAATGTGGCGCGCGGTGCGGCTAGTGGTTGATACCGGAATCCACGTTAAGCACTGGACGCGCGACCAGGCGATCAAATATTTCATGGAAAACTGTCCGAAGCACGAACTGGACATCACGAATGAAATTGACCGCTATATTGCGTGGCCGGGACAGGCGCTGGCCTACAAGACAGGAGAGTTGAAGATCAAGGAACTGCGCGCGCATGCCAGAGAGAAGCTGGGCGCGAAGTTTGACCTGAAAGAATTTCATGACGTGGTGCTGGGATCAGGGCCGCTGCCGCTGGACATCCTGGAGCGGAACGTGGATGAATGGATTGCCAAGCGGGCTGCCAGCTCTGAAGCGCATGTGGCGGGCCGAGGCGCAAAGAACAGTAGATGACCACGGCTGCTGAGACAGTTTCGGCTGCACCAGTTGCTGGCGTTCGGAAGAGCGGGCGCTCAGAACCTTCGGAGCGCTTCTATCGGCCTGAGTTGGATGTCCTGCGCTTCTTTGCTTTCCTTGGTGTGTTTATCTTTCATGCCGCGCCACGAACCATGGATTTTTATAATGCCGCTGGATATCCGCACTGGCTGAGCAGCCTGCTCATTCCCACGTTTGGCGCGGGCGCGTATGGCGTGGATTTATTTTTTGCGCTAAGCGCGTATCTGATTACGAGCCTGCTAGTGCGCGAACGTGCTGCCGCGGGCGCATTGGACCTGCGCGGCTTTTATATAAGACGCATCCTGCGGATTTGGCCGCTGTATCTCGCATTTGTAGTGTTTGCGGCAATCTTTGCTGCGCTGGTTCCAGAGCAGCATCTGCCAATGCGGTATGTAGTCGGCTACAGCCTGTTGGCGGGAAACTGGATTTACGTCTTCTACGGCTTGCCTGCATCTTTCGCCACGCCGCTGTGGACCGTCTCGATTGAAGAGCAGTTTTATCTGGCATGGCCGCTGGCATTGCGCAAAGCATCGGTTCGAACAATAGCAATTATTGCCATTGGAATATTGGTGGTCGCGAACGCATGGCGAGTGTGGCTGGCGGTATCGGCTGCGCCGGTTGAACAAATTGAATACAACACGTTCACGCGGCTTGATCCTATTGCTTTTGGGATTCTGATCGCTTTGTTCGGCCACAAGTTGTCGTCTTTTACTCGTCTGCAACGCGCGGCGATGTTCTGCGGCGGAGTGGTCACGTGGATTGCCGTGTACGCGTTCACTGTTACCAATCCTGCGCCGAAGTTCACAACGTGGCAGATGGCAGTAGGACATCCATTGACTGCGCTGGCAAGTGCGGCGGTGCTGCTGTCAGTGCTGGGGGCGCAGCACGGGTTCTTTCGTAACCGGACTCTGCTCTATCTGGGCAAGATTTCTTATGGGCTTTACGTGCTGCATGAGTTCGCGCATTTCTGCGCGATTCGCCTGGTGCATGCTTCGACGCCGTTGATGGTCGCAGCGCAATCGCTCGTCGGACTGGCTCTTACCATCGTGCTGGCAGCGGCTTCGTATCGCTGGCTGGAAAGTCCGTTTCTCCGGCTCAAAGAACGCTTTGCTCATGTGCAGTCGCGGCCTGTATGACGCGCGAGGCCAAGCTGCTGCGCCGGACTTTTTTCAATCGCGATCCGCGAGTGGTTGCGCGTGAACTGCTGGGCAAGCTGATTGTCCGCAGCGAAGGACGCAAGCAGCTTGCGGGACGCATTGTTGAAGTGGAAGCGTATCTTGGAGCGGGCGATCTGGCTGCGCACGCCGCTGCCGGACACACGGCGCGTAATGCGGTGCTCTGGGGACCTCCGGGACACGCTTATATTTACTTTATTTATGGCGTGCATTATTGCCTCAACATTTCCTGCCTGCCTGAAGGAGAGGCAGGCTGCGTGCTGATTCGTGCACTGGAACCTGTGAGCGGAATTGCTGAAATGGCCAACGCGCGCGGGCTGGCCGATCTGGATCTCACGTCAATGCGCGATCTTCGCAAACTGGCCAGCGGTCCGGGAAAGCTGTGCGAAGCGCTGGGCATTACTCGTCCGCGCGACAATGACAAAGACATGCTCTCTCCCAAGTCCAATCTTCAGGTGATGAGCGACGGCTTCCACGTGGAAGAAGTTGCGGTCACGCAGCGCATTGGGATTACGAAATCGGCGGAGTTGCCGCTGCGATATGTGATTGCGGGAAACACCTTCGTTTCAAGAAAATAGCTTCCCGAAGATAGATCATCGCGGCTCCGCCGCAGTGCCCTTTCCCGTCACTACAATATTGTCGATCAGGCGAGTGCTGCCTACGTGCGCCGCTACGGCGACCAGCGCGCCCCCGGAAATATCCAATACGGGATCAAGCGTGTCACGATTTACGATCTCAAAAAAATCCAGCTTGACGGCTGCTTCTTCCGCCATCACCTGCTCGCCGGCGACTTTCAGCCGCGCAGAATTGCTTTCACCACGGTCGGCCAGCGTCTGCACGCGCATAAGCGCACGATACAAAACCAGCGCCTGCTTGCGCTGCTCCGGTTTGAGATAAGCATTGCGTGAACTCATGGCCAGTCCATCGGTTTCACGCACGATGGGACAGACCACAACTCGTACATCAAAGTTCAGGTCGCGCACCATCTTGTTTACGATTGCCACCTGCGCGGCATCTTTTTGCCCGAAGAAAGCAAAATCAGGCTGTACGATATTGAACAGCTTGGCCACAATGGTCGTAACGCCGCGAAAATGTCCGGGACGCGAACGGCCATCAAGCTTTTCACTCAAGCCTTCCACGTTGACCCAGGTGGTCGCACCCGGCGGATACATCTCCTCCACTGACGGCAGAAAAAGGTAATCGCATTTTACAGCCGCGAGCATTGCTGAATCTTTTTCCGCATCGCGAGGATACTTGCTGAAATCTTCCGTCGGGCCGAACTGCGTAGGATTCACAAAGACTGAGGTAATCACCACGTCAGCCTGCGCGCGTGCGGTGCGCACCAGCGAC
>JBARNL010000748.1:0-2307 GCA_049802955.1 Candidatus Angelobacter sp. | reverse complement strand
ATGTCCACCCGGCGATTGCTGGCCAGGATAATCGCGTTCATGTTATCGAGCACTTTCTGCCGGTCTTCCGCGCTCAACTCCGGGTTCCGTTCCACTGCATTTTTTACCTGAGCATCGGTCAGGTTTTGTTGTTCACCGAACGCCTTAGTCTGGATGCTACCGGCAGGAACGCCCTGGTCCACAAGGTAGCGCTTGGTGCGCTCCACGCGCCTTTCCGAGAGTGCTTGATTGAATTCCGGGGAGCCGCGCGGGTCGGCATGGCCTTCAAAAGTCAACTGGGCATCCGGCTTGGTTTGCAGATAGGTCTTGAAATCGCTTGCCAGCGCAGTAAGAGTTTTTTCCTGGCTGGGAAGAAGACCAGCGTCGGGATTCTCTATGGAAGGTTTGGCGGTCGCAAAATAAACGCTGTGCAAGGCAAGCCTTTTTTCAAGCGCCACGATTTCCGGCGAAGGAGCAGCAGGTGTTGCAGCCTGCACTTGCACCGTGGTTGTGGAAGATGCAGTGAGTGGTGGATTGCGATCGTCGCTTACGTTGCACGTAACGGTAATTGCGCCGGCCTGTGCGCCTCCGCTGTCCAGGGTGGCGGAAGAGGTATTGCCGGTGATGTTCCCGGCGCTTGCAGTGTAGCTATAGGTCAGCGCGCGGCCGTCTGGACTGCTGGCGGTGGAAGTAATAATGGCGGTGCCTCCGGCGGGGACACTTCCATGATCTGGCGCGCAGGAAATGACCGGCGGGTTAGGCGTCTTAACAGTGAACGTCGCATTACATGAAGCAACGCCATTCTTGCTGCCATCGCTCAAACTGGCATTCGCTGCGTATTTACCGGGTTGCAAACCGCTGGTATCAATTTGCGCCGAAGCATTGCTTCCAGTAACTTTCACGTCATGGCCGCTCCAGTTGTATTTCACGCTACGCCTGGGATTGAAATCGGATCCACTTGCAGTAGCCGTCACTGGCTCGCCGGCAAAGACTTCGCTGGGCTGGGTGGTGCAATCTGCCCGGGGTAAAGTAGCTGGCCGGTCATCGCCGCCAAACTTGAACACAATACCAGCCTGCAACCGTACGCCGCTCAGATCTGTGGTAGAGGTAGTGGCCTTGGGACCATAGCGGTAGCTGGACTGAACATAGTCGGCCCTGAGGAGGCGCAAAGCAACGCGCCTTGACACATTCAGATCCAGACCGCCGCCCCCCATGAACCCTAGCTTATCGATATCGTGGAACGCGTCGGGCGTAAGGCGGTGGTCACCCACCAGCGCTTCCAAAAACGGAGAGAAATGAGCGCTGCGGAACGTAATTTTAGGGCCAAAGGAAAGATTAGAAAAAGCTGCATCGTCAATTTTTTGCGCCAATGTGGATTCGCCGCTGCCCCAATGGGAACTGCTATCGAGCGTTAATCCGAACCAGCGATTGAAGTTGTAAGTAGCACTCAGGCCAATGCCGCGCGGATTCGATTCCAGACGGCTCGTCAACGGGACCAATCCCAGCGGAAGAGTACCGTGGACATCCGCGCCGGGATAGTGGAAAGAATATCCGCCATAAAGCTCCCACTTCGGAGCAGGCCCGTCCTGAGCTGCGGCCACTGTGCCAAACGCACAGAGAACAACAATCGTTGCCGGCAGCATTGCTATTACTCGACCAAGATGGCCCTTTGAATGAAATGACATGCGAGTGTTCCTCCGAAGCTTGAATAACCTGAAGTTTTGCTTTTCCGCGCTGGACCAATGCAGTCGGCCAGCCTGAGACTGGCCGACTCTTAAATCCTTATGGACAAGGAGGCACATTGACCGGATTGCTATCGAACGTAATTGCGCCTGTCCGGGCCAATGCTCTGCCGTTCAGCACCGCGCCGGTGGTACCCGTGATGGATGCCAGCGCCATGATGGTGCCCTGGAATATGGTGTTGGTGCCAAGGGTGGCTGAACTGCCAACCTGCCAGAACACATTGTGGGAGTTGGCGCTGTTGATGAGGATGATGTGGCTATTCCCGGCTGCCGTCGTTAAAGTCGACTGTATCTGGAAGATCCACACAGCATTCGGATTGCCCCCACCATCGAGCGTGAGGTTTCCAGTGATCCCCAGTGAGGGCTGCGCGGTTGTGGTTCTATATACGCCGGCGGGAAGAGTTTGGCCACCGATGTCCGCGGGCAGCACGGCTCCGCCTGCTGCGCCTGCTGCGTTATTGTAAGCCGTTGTCAAATCACCTTGTGCAGTCTGGGCAACTGCATCTCCCGCATGTTTTGTGCCCGTGAGTGTCCCCGGTGGGAAGCCAACGATCGAAGCTGCTGGCCATATTCCGATATCTCCTGT
>JBARNL010000747.1:0-5031 GCA_049802955.1 Candidatus Angelobacter sp. | reverse complement strand
AATCGCGGCGATACCCGCGTTGAAAGAAGTTTATACGCAGCTTAAGGCGCGCATGGACAAAGCGGTGGAAGATTTCCGCGCCAACCTGGCCGCGGCGCGCACCGGCCGCGCCACGGTGAACATGCTGGACCCGGTCCGCGTGCCTTATTACGGATCTGAGATGCCGTTGAACCAGGTGGCCACGGTGCATTCGCCGGAATCGCAGTTGCTCACGGTACAGCCTTACGATCCGGGGATTATTGCCGATATTGAAAAGGCCATTCGTTCCGCCGGGCTGGGACTGAATCCGCAGAATGACGGCAAGCTGATCCGCATTCCCGTGCCGCCGCTGACGGAAGAACGGCGCAAGGATATGGTGAAGCACTTGCACAAAATCCTGGAAGACCATCGCACTGCCATTCGCAATGTGCGCCGCGACGGCAATGAAGCCATCAAAAAGACCATGAAGGATAAGAAAATCTCTGAAGACGAAGAGAAAAAGGCGCTGGATGAAGTTCAGAAGCTCACCGATGCCGAGATCAAGAAGATGGAAGAAATGGCCGCGGCCAAGGAAAAGGAATTGATGACAGTGTAAAAGATTAAAAGATAATGAATTGAAAAGGCCTGGCACGGCGTGCCAGGCCTTTTTCGTCAGAAAACCAAAATCAACCTCGCCCCAGGAATAGAGCGGAAAGATCTAAGCAACTGTCATAGCAATCCACTTGGGGTTCGGCAACAGCAGCAAGCTTTGGTTCCACTCCAGACTTGCTGGCCACAGTTGCTTGAGCCGTTCTCTCACTGGAAGGGACCGCCGGAGCACTGGATTGAACTACTTCTTCATCCACTAAGGTCTTCACCATTTACCTCCTTTCAAAGCCGCTGCATTACAGCGGCATATAGATCGTTAAACAGGCCGCGGGATGCTACTTCATGGTGTTGACCCGGGCCAGGACTTTCGCCAGGAGCTGCTTGGGCAAATCGGAATAGCCCTCCTGGATTGCAATGATCTGTCCATCGGAATATGCCCAGTTAAGCAGGCCGACCAGTGCCGCCGTTCGGCGCTGATCCCGCGCGCTGGGCCGGACATACAGAAACGTGAAACTGGAGATGGGATAGGATTCCGCTCCCTGAGGATTCGTCAAAGAAGCAGCAAGCTTGTCCCAACTCGGGGCTTCAACTGCGCTGCATGCGGCAGTGATGCTCGCCGCGGTGGCGTGGACAAACTTTCCGGCCGCGTTCTGCACGCTTGCGTGCGGGATTTGGTTGTCATCCGCATACTGCAGTTCTACGTACCCGAGCGCTCCAGGCGTACTCTTAACCTTGTCAGCCATATCGGAGCTTCGCTCTGCCGGTTGGCCGACCGGCCACTTGGGAGAAGCGCTCCTCCCAATCTGGTCGCGAAACTTTGTGTTGATCTTGGCAAGGTATTCCGTAAACACATAGTTGCTGCCCTTACCTGCGGGACGATAAATCACCCGGATCGGCAGATTGGGCAAAGAAGCACCGGGATTGAGCCGCATGATTGCCGGATCATTCCAATGGGTGATGTGGCCCAGGTACACCTGTGCCAGCACGTCGCCGGAAAGGCGCAAGCTCTGAACTCCCGGCAGATTGTAAATAGGAACAATTCCAATCAAGACCACGGGCAGCTCAGTCAAGTTTCCCAATCGGCGTTCCTCAACCGAGAGTGGCACCTCGCCGGCGCCAAAGTCGCTGGTCCCATGTGTGATCTGAGCGACTCCTTCAATGGTCCCCAGAGGCAGATATTGCAACTGAACCGTTTTGTTGTTTTCGTTGTATAGATCAGCCCATTTGCGATAGAGCGGCAGAGGCACACTGGAACCAGCCCCCACCAACACGATGCCTTGCGGCTCCGCGGCAAAGGCCATGAGGCAAAAGCAACTGATGAAAACGATCAGAAATTTCTTCGACCACTTCTTGTTGCGTCGCGGTCTGCTGGTCATTGCCGGTCGCACAGGCCTGCGGCCTGTGAGACAAAGTTCTACATCCGTCATACAACACCTTCACCTTCGTTTTTATAAGCAGTGCCATTTGCCTTACCTGGGCGTGGCACCGTTGGCCAGAAGAAAAATAAGGAAGCATCCCGATTCATCTCCGCCTGATTGCCATTCACTGTAGGCCCATTAGCGCAAATCTGAGTGGTTACTCTGGTAATAACGGGTTACCTCTGGGGATTCCTCATGCAGGGCGGCTGGGCAAATGCTCATGCGCTACTTTTGCAATTAGGCAGGGAAGAAGGGCCTCTTACTTTCGTGTCGCGGGCCGACGCGGTGGCACACATATCCTATCCAACCGAACGTAATCTTTTGACCTTATAATGTCTCTATGAAGAAGGTCGTCCACGCCGTTTGCTCGCACGATTGCCCTGACGCCTGCGGAATCCTTGTCACCGTGGAAGATGGCCGGGCCACGCGCGTGCAAGGCGATCCAGCCCATCCGGTAACGCGCGGCTTTCTCTGCGCTAAAGTGACGAAGTATCTTGATCGCGTCTATTCGCCCGATCGGGTGATGCACCCCATGCGGCGCACGGCCCCTAAAGGACAAGGCAAAGGCGATGCCAGCGACTTTGCACGAATTTCCTGGGACGAGGCATTGGAGGAAATCAGCTCACGCTTCACCAGGATTTCCGATGAGTTTGGCCCAGAGGCGATCCTTCCTTATTCCTACGCCGGAAACATGGGCGTGCTGAGCTATTCGGGGATGGCGCATCGGTTCTTTCATCGGCTGGGCGCGTCGCAACTGGATCGCACGATCTGCGCTTCTGCCGGCGGCGCGGGAATGCTCACAGTGACCGGACGTAATGTGGGGACGGAGCCGCAACAGTTTCGCGATTCCAAATACATCATCGCGTGGGGCGCGAACATTCACGCTACCAATGTGCATTTGTGGCCCTTCATTGCGGAAGCACGGCGCAACGGCGCGAAGCTGGTGGTGATCGATCCTTACAGGACGCGCACGGCGAAGAGCGCTGACTGGTATCTGCCCATCAATCCAGGCACGGACGTTGCACTGGCGCTGGCGATGATGCACGTGATCGTCAACGAAAAGCTTTACAACGAGGATTACGTCAACAATTACACGCTGGGTTTCGAGCAGCTGCGGCAGCGCGTACAAGAGTATCCGCCGGAGAAGGTGGCCGCATGGACCGGAATCAGCGCTGATGACATTCGCAAGCTGGCGCGCGAGTACGCCACGGTGCGGCCGGCGGCGATCCGAGTGAACTATGGAGTGCAGCGATCGCAAAATGGTGGTTCGGCAATGCGCGCCATTGCCATGCTGCCCTGCATTACCGGATCGTGGGCGGAAGCTGGCGGCGGGTTGCAGCTTTCTACCAGCGGGGCGTTTTATTTGAACATGCATGCGCTGGACCGTCCAGACCTGATGCAGAAGAGCCCGCTGGGCCGGGCCGCGCGTGTGGTCAATATGTCCGAGTTAGGCAAGGCGCTGAACACCTTGAGCCATCCGCCGGTGAAAGCGATTTTTGTTTACAACTCCAATCCAGCAGTTGTTGCGCCGAACCATAATGATGTGGTGCGCGGCTTCATGCGCCAAGACCTGTTTACCGTGGTGCATGAGCAGTTTTTCACCGATACAGCAACTTACGCCGATATCGTGCTGCCCGCGACAACGTTCCTGGAGCATAAAGACTTGAACAAATCTTACGGCCATACTTTTCTGCAGATATCGAATCAGGCGATTGAGCCGCTGGGCGAGAGCAGATCAAACACCGATGTGTTCCGCGATCTGGCGCAAAGAATGGGCTTTAACGACGAATGTTTCCAGCAAAGCACAGATGAAGTTATTGACGCGACGCTTACCAAACCTGAAAGCCAGCAGCTTCCAAAGGGCTGGGAGCGCTGGATGGAAGGCTTGACGCGCGAGCGGCTGGAAAAAGAAGGTCACGTTCGGCTGAACCTGGGCGAAGGGCCGTTTTTGCCGTTCGCAAAAGGCGGGTTCGCTACGCCCAGCGGCAAGGCGGAGCTTTACAGTGCAAGTCTGGCGGCACAGGGGATGGATCCCGTGGTTTCATTTGTTCCCGCTGAAGAGTCGCGCTTGTCGGCAGGGGCAAAGAGATTTCCGCTGGAGCTGCTGGCGCGCAAAGCCGATAATTTTCTCAACAGCTCATTTACCAATATTCCGTCTATCCAGAAGATGGAGCAACCGGAGTTGCTGGAGATCAGCACCCCGGACGCTCAGCGCCGGAATATCAATGAGGGTGATTGGGTTCGCGTATTCAATAGTCGCGGCGAAGTGCGGCTGCGGGCCCATGTGAATGGCGCGGTCCAGCCGGGAGTGGTTGCGGCGCGACTCAATGCTGCGCGTTTTGCTCCGGACGGAAACAGCATCAATGTCCTCACCTCAGAAACTCTTACCGATATCGGCGGTGGAGCAACGTTTTATTCCTGCCTGGTGGAAGTTGAAGCTAGCACCCAGGGAACACGCAACGCGAATGCCGTGGCAAAACCCTGAGCAGGCCATTTTTGACGGAAAGCATTTGCCAACGGTTCCGCCATGCTGATGTGTCGCTGGAGCGGCTTCCCCTAAAATTGTGCGCAAGATTTGGAATCTGGCGCGTTCCAGAGACCGGGGAGAATAGCGCCCAAAAAACCGGGCCAACCCCGTTGTTAAAAAGCCAACTCCGTCGTACAGAGAATCTGTCAGGGGCGCGTCAATTTTACGCATGGTGCATATCGCATTTTCAGGGAACGAAAGCCAAGACCCGCACCTGCAAAAGCTGTAACGGAATAAAACATTAAGAAGGAATGCGGTCGGTTTGAAGATTTTAGGGTGAGGGACATGTCCAAGTGGCACTTCGGCGATAACTCCCGTATAATCTGGCTTTTCCCACCTTGCTCTGAGGGTAGTCATATAGCTCCGTCGTTAATTCAGGAAACCAGTCCTAAGCACGTCGCGCGGATCGGGCCCTTACGGCTGGTCCTTTGCCTGTTGCTTTTGGCATTGGTTCCAAAGGTCTTTGCCGCACCGCAAACCGGCCAACTCATTCAGGAAATTGACGTGATCGGCAATCGC
>JBARNL010000746.1:0-2619 GCA_049802955.1 Candidatus Angelobacter sp. | reverse complement strand
GCGCCAGAAACATACGCAGATCGCGGACAGCCATGATGAAAGCCACGGCCGATCCGGCAAGCGCTCCGCTGAAATTCACCCCGCCGGCAAACCATGCCAGCACGGCGAATCCGGCGGTAATAGCCAGCGCGGTAAGAAATGGGCGGCTGCCAGGAGGGAATTCAGCATGATGGAGCAATGCAAAAACAGCCAGGATAATGGCGGCAAAGCCCAGCGCAAGGAGGTCAGAGACACTGAATGAGCGCGGTTTTGGCAGTGCGTTCCTCCCGGCGGACAAGCGGAGCTGGCGGCATCAAAGCCCCTCAGCGCATCGTACAAGAGAAAGGGCTATTGCAAACAGGGTGGCCCACGCCATTTCTGAATCAGGACGAAATGACCATAGCGAATTCTGCCCAGGGTGAATCATAAATAAAGGGCTAATAAAGGGCTGGAATCCCAAAAAAGGTGAATCATGGCTGCATCTGTTTGGACCGGATATCTGACTTTTGGACTCATTTCCATGCCGGTAAGGCTGTTTTCCGGCGCTCGCGGCACGCGCGTTTCTTTCCACATGCTTCATCGCCCGGATAATGCCCGGGTAAAGCAGCAGCTCTATTGCCCGGTGGATGAGAAGGTCATCGAGCGAAACGAGATTGTGAAGGGCTATGAATTCCGCAAAGGCGAATACGTGGTCATTGAGCCGGAAGAGATCAAGAAGATCGAGCCCAAAACCGCCAAAGCCATGGAGATTCTTGAGTTCGTGAAGCAGGAAGAGATCGATCCCGTCTACTTTGAGTCTTCCTACTATCTGGCCCCGGACGAAGCGGCCAAAAAGCCTTACGCGCTGCTGGTGAAAGCCATGAAGGACACCGGCTACGTGGGCGTAGCCAAACTGTCCATGCACAACCGCGAATATACGGCGTTTTTGCGTCCGTATGAAAAAGGGCTGATGCTGCACACCATGTATTACAAGGAAGAAGTCCGCGAAGCACCCGACTTTGGCACGGAGAACGCCACCCTGAAAGAAGGCGAAGTGAAAGTGGCGCACCAGTTGATTGAGGCTCTGGCCGCCAAATGGGACCCCACAAAATATTACGACACGTTTGAAGAGAACCTGAAAAAGCTGATCAAGGCCCACATGGAAGGGAAAGAGGTGGTGGCGATTGATAAGCCGCGTCCTGCCGCCGCGCCCACTGACCTGATGGCCGCACTGAAGCAAAGCCTGGCGCAGATGGAAGGCAAAAAGAAAGGTCCGCAACGCGTGGAAGCCGCCCAAAGAGAGTCAGAGGTTGAAGTAAAAGGGAAGCAGAAGACGGTGAGCGGACGCAAGAAGCCGCCCAAACGAGCCGCGTGAAGAACAAGATCGGGTGATCGTGCGTGATCGGGTGATCTGATTTGCAACGCAGAAATCTCCCTTAGGCGCGAACAAAGAGAAAATCGAGCTAGCCGCGAGGGCTGACTTGCGCGCCGAGCGGCCTGCCACAAGTGCCCGGTAATCCTAACTAACTCCGCGCTCTATTATGGTTTGGAGCGAAGCGACAAGATCAATGGTTTACAATAAATCCTTCGCAATAATTCAGAGTTTTGGCGTTCAACCGGTAGCACCGGTGGAGTTTGAATGAAGGTTAGTTTTAGGGCAATGTGGCTGCTGGCCAGCCTGGGTATGCTGATGATCCTGGCAGTGGGCTGCAATGACACGTTACGGCAATTTATCATTCCGGTCCCGGCCCCCGCAGGCGATCCTGGAAGACTGGCTCATGCCATTGTCTTATCCACCAATCCTGTACCTACGGGGAACGGCAGTGACATGCATATTAACGTTTCCGGGGACTCAAGTGTGGGGATCGTGCCTGTTGGACCCAATCCCGTTTTTCTGGGAAAGACCTCAAGCCAGGTATTTATCATCAACAGTGGCGCTCCTCCGGCGATCCCTCCCACGGTTTCAATCTACGTGGCCCTGCTTCCAACGAGCAACGTTTCTACGGTGACTTTGCCTTCCACCAGTTCAGGGCCAGTGGCGGGCGCCACCAGCAGCACCGGGAACATCTATGTCGCTAATCGTCTTAGCAATACCATTGACCTGATTGCTGGCGGCGTTTTAGCAGTCACTTCCACCATCTCACTGCCTGCGGGAGACTCAAATCCAGTCATGATCGCGGGCAACGCCGCTAACAATAAAATTTTTGTCGTCAACCAGAGTTCGAACAACGTGACGGAAATTTCCACCATTGACAATACGGTGATCAAGGATATTCCCGTTGGTTCACAGCCTATCTGGGCCGTAATGAGCACGGACGGGCTGTTTGTGTTTGTGGTGAACCAGGGCGATGGAACCGTGACCGTGATTGATACTTCGCTGGACATTGTTCTGCCCTGCAACGTTGGCCCTTCATGTCCGTCTGGAAATGCGATCAAAGTTGGCACGACAGCGGCGTCGTCGCCGAATTTCGCTTTTTATGATCCAACTCTGAAACGCGTTTACGTGAGCAATACAGGAGAACAAACTGTAACGGTGATCAAGGCAAATGGCATCGACCTTGGCTCCAATCCTCAGGTATTGCCGTCAAAAATAGCGGACATTCCCGTCTCAGCGCCCCCCACATCGATCACTGCGCTGAGTGACGGCACCAAGGCATATGC
>JBARNL010000745.1:0-2078 GCA_049802955.1 Candidatus Angelobacter sp. | reverse complement strand
CGGCGATCTCGAAGCTGTATTGCGGATCTCAATCGGTTCCAGCCTGCAAAATGACCACCAACCTTCGCGGCCCGTGCGCGCCCTGCACCAGGATCTTTTCGATATCAGCGGTGCGGCTGGAACCGCTGATCACGCAGGCATAGGAATTTTTGTCCAGGCGACCGTCCGCCGTGGCGTTGCGCAGCGCGGTTACAAGGTCGGGAACAAGCTGCTTTGCGAAGGCATAAACAATATGCGTGGGCGCCACGACGGACGCGCCGCGCCCGCCGCCTGAAGCGCTCACAAAAATCGATCCAGTCTGCGCGATCAGCGCATCCGCCAGCGTGATGGTAGCTTGTGATTGCTCGCGCGGACCGCCTTCGCTGGACCAGCGAATCTGGCGCTGTGAACCTGCCGCGGACATCAAGCGTCGCAACACGAGATCGTCCTGCACAAATATTTCTCCGGGCGGTAATGACTGCAAGACCTGCGCCAGAGCCTGTGCGCTGGCAGTGGCGTCGGAGCTCAACTGGCACTCCATCAGGTTGGCTTTGCACTCCTGCTGAAAGCGTTCGAGAGGATTTTCCACGGCCTCAAAGACGGGTCCATAAAAAGTTTTGTCTTCAATTGGCGGCGCGGGCGTGCGCAGGCCGTCGCGGATGCGCGCCAGAATCGCTTCGCGGCTGGGATTATTTGTTGCCATCGGCGTTCCTCCCCAGCTCTTTTTTGGAAAGCTCTCTTTTCCAGCGCGCCCGGAATGATTGCGCGGGCAACGGCACAGGCGTTCGTTTGCGGCTCCAGGCCCGCATCGGATCGAGCGCCGTTCCCGCCAGTCCCATACCATAAAGCACACGCAAGCTGCGGCGCATCATCCATCCGCCCAGCGCGTAAAGATTCGGATGCAGCATGGCTGTTCGCCACAGCTTGAACTGCCGACGCTCACCTGATGTCTGTGCTCCGCCTGCTTTGGTGAAATCGCGCCGGTTATGCAGCAGATGATGATGCAGGTTAATGTTTACCGGACAAACGCTGGTACACGCTCCGCACAATGACGACGCATAAGAAAGATGCTGGAACTCGCTGCCGCGCAGGTGTGGCGTGAGCACGCTGCCGATGGGGCCGGGATACGTGGTGTTATATGTGTGCCCGCCGATATTTCGATACACCGGGCAAATATTGAGGCACGCGCCGCAGCGAATGCAGTGCAGCACTTCCCTTTCTTCGGCGTTGGCCAGCAGGCCGCTGCGCCCGTTATCCAGCAGGACAACGTGGAATTCCTCCGGGCCGTCGGCTTCGCCCGCTCGCTTTGGCCCGCCGACGAGCGTTCCGTAGGTGGTGATCGGCTGGCCTGTGCCGGATGTAGCCAGCACGGGCCATAGCGTTCCCAGGTCTTCCAGGCGCGGAATCACTTTTTCAATTCCCGTAACGGCAACATGGATGCGCGGCAGGCTGGTGCTCAGGCGGCCGTTGCCTTCATTTGTCGAAATTGCGACCGCGCCCGCATCGGCCACCAGAAAGTTTGCGCCGGAGATTCCCATCTCGGCGGCGAAAAACGCTTCGCGCAGTTTGCGCCGGGCGAGTGCAACCAGCTTTTGCGGATCAGCGTCGGGAATATCTTCACCCAGCTTTTCGCGAAAGAGATCGCGGATCTGGTTGCGGTCCAGGTGCATGGCCGGTGTAACGATGTGGTAGGGAGCTTCATTGCGCAGCTGGACGATGAACTCGCCGAGATCGGTTTCCCACACGTGCATGCCCGCCGCTTCCAGCACCGGCGCAAGATGAATCTCCTCGGTGACCATGGACTTGGATTTCACCACGGTCTTTACGCCGCGGCTTACGGCCAGGTCTTTTATATAGGCGCAGGCCTCGTCGCCATTTGCTGCCCAGAAGACGTGCCCGCCGCGCTCCAAAACCTTTTGCTCAAACTGAAGCAGGTATTTATCCAGATGATTGATGGCTTCGCGCTTGATCTCCTGGCATTTGCGGCGCGCGGCTTCCCAGTCCTTAATACGTGCGCGACCACGTTTGTGCGCCGCGTCGTAACTGTCCATACTTTTGCGGATAATTTCACGATGGACAAGGTCAGCAGACTTGGTGGC
>JBARNL010000744.1:0-2308 GCA_049802955.1 Candidatus Angelobacter sp. | reverse complement strand
GTTGCCATTTACCCCGACCACCGGCTTGGGCAGGAATGAAGCGGTCAGCCCCATTCTGGTGGCCACCTGACGGCAGATCAGCTTATAAAGCTGGATCTGGTCGGCCGCGGCCACAACTTCACCATAGCTGTAATTGATTTCAAATTGCGATGGCGCAACTTCAGGGTGATCTTTCTCATTCTGGAAGCCCATGGCGCGCTGGACTTCAGCCGTGGTGTCAATGAACGTGCGCAGCGGATCGCCGGGCAGTGAATGGTAGTAGCCGCCGGTATTCACGTATTCGAACTTGGTGGTCTCGTGGTAACGACGCTCGGCGTCAGAGCCCTGAAAAAGGAAGCCTTCAATTTCATTGGCGGCATTCAGCGTGTAGCCCTCTTTCTGGTGCATTTCCGCGGCAAAAACTTTCAGGTTGCCACGGATGTCAGCACTGTAAGGAGTGCCGCCTTTATCGATAACATCGCCAAAGACCAGTACTTTGCCTGAACCGAAAATATCCGATGGCGCCCAGTAAAACGAACTCCAGTCCAAACCAAGGCGCAGATCGCTTTCACGCTGTGCCGTAAAACCGCGAATCGACGACCCATCAAAAGTCAGGTTGTCCCAGCTTTTGAGCAGAAACTTCTTGTCATAGTCCAGCATGTGCAGGCGGCCTTCAAGATCGCTGAACAGGACTGTGACGGCCTTAATGCGCTTCTCATCGGTCAGGTATTTCAGCCGGTCTTCCTGGATCTTGTGCATGGCAACGCGATTTTTGCGCTGCTCCTTCGTCTGCAGATTCATGTCTTCCAGTTCGTCGTAGGAGAGAGCGAGAAAATTGCGCAGTTCGTTTGCCATGAAGCTCCTTCAAGCCTGAATTTGGTTATTGGGCCTACGTGGATTCTTGCGAGCGGTAACTAACTTTCTAGCATATCGCGCCCCTGCCAGTCACGGCCAATTAAAAGACATGATAGCTGCCATCACATCGTTTTATGGCATGGCGGCCCAGACACGGATCACAACGTGTCGCTTATTTGTTGCTTTTTGCGCGGAGCCAGAACCCCTCATAATCCACCACCAGATCGTTATCATCGACAATAAGATTTGCGGCAAATGCTCCGCGCCGGCTGGAATAACGATATTGCCGGTCTCCCAGCCGGAGATATTCCTGGAGCAGAGGCTGTAACGTGAGCTCAGGAAGGCGCACCCAGGCTGCGATAAACTCGCCGCTGGATTGTCCAATTTCCAGCTTCAATCGCTTGATCGGCAGAGTATTGGTCGAAGGGCTCCAGCCCAGATCAATGTCTATGGCGCCATCCACCGTATGGTTCTCCCGGCCATTCTCAAACCAGTGGCCGCTTTCGCTCGCGATCTGCAGGTTTCGTTCACCCGCTGCATCCAAGACTGAAACATTCGCCCGTCTGGTACGAAAATACGGATCGCAGACGATCTCATATTCGGTCTCGGTGGCGGCGTTACCGACCAAAGTCAGGATGGTCCCACGAAACAGCCATTCATCTCCGATGCGCGAGAATTCAAACCGCTCCAGCCCGGGACTTTGCAGCCACTGCCACAGCCCGGTACAGACAAGTTGTGATTTCGAAGTCATGAGCCTGGGGGATTGATGGTACAGTCTTGCGGCCCGGCTCCGCCACAGGTTTGGACTCTGTTTACAACCGTCCTTAAAGTCTTTACCTTGGACGTGTTGAATTTGTATCCGCGCAATCTAAACGTGCTTCCATCTCGGCTGTCTCAGGAGGGAGTTCGATGATCAACGAAAACGACGAAACCGTCCACCATAGGATCTGCCCTTTTTGTGAAGCATGTTGCGGCCTTGAAATCACTGTGGCTGAAGGTCGAGTAAAGCGTATTCGCGGGCACGCCACTGATGTTTTCAGCCGTGGCTATCTCTGCCCCAAAGGCGTGGCGCTAAAAGATCTGCATGAAGACCCTGACCGTCTGCGCAAGCCGCTGATCAAACGCGACGGACGCTTTGAGGAAGCCACGTGGGACGAGGCTTTTGCGGAGATTGAGCGCCGCTTGCCGCCGATTATCGCCAAGCATGGAGCTGATTCGGTGGCTTTGACGCTGGGAAACCCTGTTGTCCATAAACTTGCGCTGCTGCTCTATGCGCCGCGCCTGGGCCGCGCCCTGGGATCAAAGAATGTTTTTTCCGCGTCAACGCTGGACCAGATGCCCAAGCACCTTTCCTGCGGGCTGATGTTTGGCGACTTTCTTTCTATTCCCGTACCGGACATCGAACGCACAGACTTTATGCTGATGCTTGGGGCAAATCCCATGGTTTCCAATGGAAGCCTTTGGACCGTCCCTA
>JBARNL010000743.1:0-3086 GCA_049802955.1 Candidatus Angelobacter sp. | reverse complement strand
TTATAGCTCCACGTTTCTGGGCGAAGAATTCTTCCTCGCTGATCATCGTGTGAGAGTAAATGGCAGCGGTCTCCAAAAAGTACTGCCGGGAGTTGCCTTTCTGGAAATGGCGCGTGCGGCAATTGAGCTGGCATCACCAACTCATCTGGACTCAGGCACGCTGGAACTGCGTGACACGGTTTGGCTGAAGCCCCTTGTTATTACGGAGCTGAAGCAGGTTTCCACTACTTTGTTCACAGATGACAATGACGAGATAGGTTACGAAATCTACAGCATTGAAGATGGGCAGGAAATTGTCCATGTCCAGGGGCAGGCAATTTTTGGCCCGCAGCCCGCACTTGCCGCGCTTGACGTCGAATTGCTGAAACGGCAGATGAAGAGCAGATTGGAAGCGTTTCAGGTTTATAGTCTATTGGCTGCAATGGGTCTCATTTATGGCTCAGCCCATCAAGGAATAAACGCTCTTTATCTGGGAAAGAATCAGGTGCTCGCGGAATTGCATGCGCCGGCGGTTATTGAGGCAAGCCGGTCTGAGTACGTGCTACATCCGAGCGTGGTTGATGGGGCTTTGCAAGCCTCAATTGGCTTAATCAACCAGGCTGATCAAGCCCACGGTAATCCATACGTTCCATTTGCACTCGAATCTCTCCGCGTTCTGGCTCCCTGCACAAAAGAGATGTTTGCCTGGCTACGGCATTCACAGCATGGCAAGACCGAGGGACCGGTCGCGAAACTCGATATTGATATATGCGATCACCAGGGAAATATTTGCGTGCAGATGCGCGGTTTTGTTTCACGAATGCTGGAAGGCGGCTTAAAGCCCACTCATGAGCCGCATCATGGCGCGAATGGCAAACCAAACGGTCCTTCTTTCGACACTGCCTTCTACCAGAAGCTCATCACTAATGTTCTAAACCAGGAAGTGTCAGTCGATGAAGCAGTAGAATTGGCTTTAGGAAACACCCGAAACTTCAATTAGCCAATACAAATCAGGTTATCAGCGCGATTGTTCAGCAAGTCGCATCTCCTCACCTAGCTCGCAAACACGAAACTCCACAGGGAATTCAGAATGAAGCAACAGTTAAGGCAAATCTATACTGACTTGTCTCAAGGCAAGCTTTCTCAGGAAGAAGCTTTAGAGAAAATCAAGGCCGTGAAGCTCGGAGAACAAACGCGGGCACTCGGCGAATTGCTGGCCACGCCTGTTTGGCAGATGCAGGCCCTGAACCCCGTTGCTTCTGACAGCACGCCCATCTACACGCAACATCACATTCTCTTGTGCGGACCAGTAACACTTGCTGCCCAAAAACTCGCGTTCCTGCTTCCTTCTGCTTATTGCGGTTCCGTGCGAATCGAAGGAGACCAAAGCATTGCAGAGTATTACAACGAAGTTGCTCTGGAATGTTTTAAACGCATCCAGAACATTTTGTGTAGCAAGCCTCGTGGCAAGGTGCTGGTGCAGGTTGCCGTAGCCGGTGATCCGGAGCAGGCGTTGCTGGCGGGTCTATCAGGATTATTGAAGACCGCAGCCCTGGAGAATCCACAGCTGCTGGGCAAATTAATCATGGTTCCGGTGGATACAAAGGCTGAAGAGGTGGCCCAGCTTTTACTGAAAGAGACAGCACACACGCACGATACGCTCATCCGGTACGGACATGGCATTCGTCAGGTGTTGCGCTGGCAAGAAGCGCAGGCCACTTCGGAGAAATTGCCGATCGTGTTCAAGAATGATGGTGTTTATCTGATCACTGGCGGCCTCGGCAGTTTGGGCCTTATTTTTACAAAAGAAATCCTCGCACAAGCTCCCGGAGCCCGAGTTGTTCTGACGGGCCGCTCGGTATTCGATGCACACAAGCAAGCTCTTTTGGCGGATTTGGCTTTGGAAGTTAGGCGGGCGGAATACCGGCAGGTAGATTTCAGTAGTTTGGATCAGGTCAGAAAATTAATCTCCACGATCGGGGCCGAGTATGGAGAACTCAGCGGCATTCTGCACTGCGCCGGGATGATTGCGGACAACTTCATCCTGAAAAAGCCAGATAGTGAATTTAGCGAGGTGCTAAAGCCGAAAGTTACCGGCACGTACAACCTGGACCTGGCAACGCAAAATGTGAAACTGGATTTCTTCGTGTTGTTTTCTTCCGTTGCTGGAGCGATGGGCAATGTCGGCCAGGCTGATTATGCGGCAGCAAACGGCTTCATGGACCAGTTTGCGGCGCATCGCAACCGGCTGGTAGCGGCAAAGCAACGCTACGGGCGCACATGTTCCATCAACTGGGGATTGTGGCAGGCTGGCGGAATGCACATGGATGCTGCCAGCCAGGAGATGCTGCAGCAGGCAACAGGCGTACAGCCCATGCAAACGGACACCGGGATACGTGCACTCTACCGCAGCATTGCTCTGCCCTATGACCAGGTGCTGGTGCTGGAAGGAGACGTCGGAAAGATGCGCACGGCCGTGTTTCCCGAAGAATCGACCCAGAAGGAAGATAAGCCTGCACAGGCCACGCCGGAATCTCTCTTTAGAGATAAAGCAACTGCAGTTGAGTTGGACCGAGCCAGCCTTGAGGAAGAAACCCAGGAATATCTTTGCAAACAGTTTTCGGAGCTGTTGCGGCTGCCTTACAACAAAATTGACCCGGAAGCCGCTTTGGAGGAGTACGGCATTGACTCCATCCTGGCGATGAAATTGACCAGCCACATGGAGAAGACTTTCGGATCGCTTTCCAAAACATTATTTTTCGAGTACCAGACGATTCGTGAGCTAACCACGTACTTCATCCGATCGCATGTTGCTCAGCTTCAGAGATTATTTGCCGCTGACCGTAAAAACTACGGAGGAACAAAGGCCGCCCAACCGGAGCCAGAATCAAGTGTCGATGCCGGAGCGACACGGCGTTTGCGGAGACGCTTTGGCAGGGTACGGAATCTTTCGCTCCCGACAGCCGCCCCCGATCCGATCGCGATCATCGGCTTGAGCGGACGCTATCCGGAAGCGGCGAATCTGGAGGAATATTGGCGCAATTTGTCGGAAGGAAAGGACTGCATCCGCGAAGTGCCCAAGGAGCGGTGGGATTGGAAAGAATACT
>JBARNL010000742.1:0-5363 GCA_049802955.1 Candidatus Angelobacter sp. | reverse complement strand
TGTTGCCGGAGCGGCGTCTGGCAGTCGGCAAGTTTCTCTCACGCTCATTCTTTTTGGAATTGAGATACGGATTTGGCCGCAGCCGGCGACCAAAACCAACGCAGATTAAACTCCGGCCAATCCCTTGAATGTGCCGTCAGCTCTTTCGAACTGAACCTCAACTGTCTTGCAAGAACATTCACACTTGAGTATGGAAAATATGTATCAAGGCTTGGGCGACTTCAAGGAGTGATCTGGAAATTCAAAGCGATTGCGGTGATATTCCTGTGCATAACCAACCTTGCCTGTGGACGAAGGTGGAAAACTGGGAAGTAATTTCAAAATCAACAATCGGGACATTAAGAACTATCCGCTTACGGTTCAATGTAAATCCTGTGCACTCTTTCGCCCAGCCGCGTGAGCAGTTCATACGGAATCGTTCCTGCCATCTGCGAAACGTGCTCCGGGCGCAGCGTGTGTCCGTTATGCGTGCCATAGAGCAGGACTTCGGCGCCAATACTTGCGTCGGGAATATCGGTGAGGTCAATCTGCATCTGGTCCATGCTGATGCGCCCGACAATCGGAGCGGTCCGGCCTTCCACCAGCACCTGCCCTGCGCCGGAAAGCTGCCAGGGAAGACCGTCATCATACCCAAAAGGCACAATGCCGACTTTGGTGCGGCGCTTGGCGGTGAAAGTTCGGTTGTAGCCCAGAGTATCGCCCACAGAAAATTCCTGGATGCTGGTGATGCGGCTGGTGAGCCCCACGGCAAGCTCCAGGTCAATGAGTTTGCGCGCGGCCTCAGAGGGATAAATTCCATAGAGTCCCAGTCCGATGCGCACCATATTGTAGTGCGCTTCAGGAAAACGAACCGCGCCGGCGGTATTGGCGGCATGAATTTGGAGATCATGAAATCCGTTTGCCTCGAGTCCGGCGATGACCTGATTGAAAGCCGCTATCTGCTGGCGCGTGAATTCGTCAGACGCAGGATCTTCCGCGGAGGCAAAATGCGTGCAGACGCCGGTAAGCCGCATTACGCCGCTGGAGCGAATGCGCTGCGCCAGCTCTACTGCTGTCGTCGGCGGCACGCCGAGGCGATGCATGCCGCTGTCAATTTTCAAATGCACATCAAGCGGGCGCTCGCTGCCATGCAGCGCGGCAATGAAAGATTCCACCAGCTCGGCAGAATAGATCACCGGCGTGAGCCGATAGGTCAGCAGATTATCAACGTCTTCCCGCTCGGAAAGGAAAACCAGAATGTCCTGGTCCGCGCCGCTCTTGCGCACGGCCACTCCTTCATTGGCTGAGGAAACTCCCACATGATGAATTCCCAACTGCGACATCCACGAGCCCAGCTGCGCCAGTTGAGTCCCGTATGCCATGGCCTTGAGCATGGCGACGATATGCACTGTGCCGCCGCAGTGCCGACGGAAGCGCGCAACGTTCCCTTCAATGGCCGCCAGGTTCACCCAGAGGCATCGTTGGGCGATAGCGCCGGAAAGATCGCGCACGGCCTTAACCATCCCGGCATTGCGCGGACCTTTAAACAGCACCGTGTCGCCCGGGCGCAGCAGTGGAAGCAGCCGGTCTTTCAGCTCGTCGGCCGAGTTCACCTGCAGGACGTTGCCTTCCGGACGCACTCGTTTATATCCCTCAGCAGTAGTGGCCAGCTCCCCATTGCCCACAAGAAAGAGATGGCTAAAGCCGCATTCGGCAGCTTGCGCGCCCACCTGGGCATGCTCGCGCGCGGAGTTGGAGCCCAGCTCGCGCATCCCGGCAAAGGCAAACATCTTTCTGCCGCTGCGCGAGGCACCCAGCGTGGCCGACCGCAACGCCGCATGGACGGAAATTGGATCAGAGCTGTAACCATCATTGATAATGCGGATCCCTTGCGGCGACGACCACAGCTCCATGCGCGGCGAAGTGGGAGCGTATTGATCCAGCGCCGTAGCAATTTCTTCCAGCGGCACGCCAAGAAGGTGCGCAGCCGTCGCGGCAAAGTGCAGGTCGGCAATGATCTCAGGCGAGCGTGTTTTTACCGTGACGCTTCGAGCGCCTTTCGAAGGCACGCTCAACTCCAGCACCTGCCCATCGGCGCTAAAAGAAAGGGCCTTAAGCAAAAGCAATTCATCGTTGCCGCCGATCCGGTGAATGGGGCATTTAATCTTCTGCGCTGGCCTGTCAAGCATCGGTTCGCAAGCAGGCAGCAGCAGCCAGCCGCCTTCTGGGATGCGCTCGAACAGCTTCATCTTTTCCTGCGCGATGCCTTCACGGTTTCCAAAAGCGGCAACATGGGCCAGACCAATATTGGTGAGAATTCCGTAGTCTGGCCGCGCAATCTCTTCCAGCGCGACCATTTCTCCGGGAGCAGAGATGCCGACCTCAAGAATCGCCAGCGGCTCAGGCTTCTCCGCCGAGAGTATCGCCAGCGGCAAACCAAGCTGGCTGTTGTAACTTCCGGGCGATGCCAGCACCTGCCTGCCAGCCAGCAAAGCCTTCAAAGCGTCTTTAACGATTGTCTTGCCGTTGCTGCCGGTAATGGCCAACACGCGCTGAAAATATTCGCGCCGATGCCACCGTGCCAGAGCTTGCAATCCCGGCAGTGGATCGGGAACTGCAATGACCGGCCAAGAAGGGTCAAGCGACGCTCCGCCCTGCCGATCATGTCTAACCAAGGCCGCACTTGCGCCATTGCGGAAGGCATCGGCCAGAAAACGATGCCCGTCGGTCTGCTGGCCTTTCAGCGCAACGAACAGCGCGCCCGGAGCTGCGCCGCGCGAATCGGTACAGATGCGGTCGATAACAAGCGAAGACACAGGCGTGAGAGATTGAGACGCGCCACGCAGTTCGCCGCCGATTTCATGGGCAATCCGCTCAAGTTTTGTCGGAATCAAATGCTCTGTGCTCCGGTATGCACAGTGTACGGGATTTCACTTGAGCTTTGGCAGCCCCGCATTGAGTCGGGCACCAGAAAAGTACTCTGCATCATTTAGAATTAAGACTAGAACTCTTAAAATTCATGGCGAGCATTTATCAAAAATGGATGTATGCGTGGGAGACCCGTCTCACCATGCGCGATACAAATCGAGTGGTGCGCCCGCTGGAATGGGGCATGGAATGGGCCCGCCGCTGGCCTCTGGTCAACGGCAACTTTCCCAGCTCAGAAGAGCATTTTGAAAGCTATCTGCACCAGCTGAATGACCGGATTGTCGCCCACAGCGACGAATTTTTTGCGTACCAGACTCCAACAGACTTCCGCCTGGAGACGCGCAAGATTGAGCTTTTCCCCACCGGCAGCAACGCCAATGTCAAAGTTCCCAAGGGAAATGGCACGTTCCTGCGCTTTACGTCGCCTGCACCTTCCTTGCATCCCGAAAATGATTTGGTGAATGCTCGCTGGTTTCCAGCGGAAGGGAATCGCGCTGTGATCGTGCTGCCGCACTGGAACGCCAACGGAATTGCTTATAACGCGCTCGGCCCTATTCTGAATCGCTTTGGCATCTCCATGCTGCGCCTGAGCAAACCGTACCATGACATTCGCCGTCCGCAGGAGACTGCCCGCTCTGACTACGCTGTCTCGCCCAACATCTGCAGAACGCTGGACGCTGCGCGCCAGGCGGTGGTTGACCTCCGAGCTTGCATTGACTGGCTCTATTCTCAGGGCAAGGACCATGTGGGAGTTGTGGGCACCAGCCTGGGATCGTGCTACTCATTCCTTGCCGCGGCGCATGATCTGCGATTGAAAGTAAATGTCTTCAATCATGCTTCCACCTACATGGCGGACGTGGTGTGGACCGGCCAATCGACGCGCCATGTCCGTGAAGGCCTGGAGCGCGACGGCATTACACTTGAAAGCCTGCGGCAGTCATGGAAATGCGTGAGCCCCATGGCGTATTTCGATAAGTTCGCGCGTTATCCCAAGAAAAATCTGCTGATCTATGCGCGTTACGATCTCACCTTTTTGCCGGAGCTCTCCCGGGAAGCTGAAGCAGGGTTCCGCAAATACGGCGCAGACCTAAAAACCGTGGTGCTGCCGTGCGGCCATTACACCACGGGTGAAACGCCATTCAAATATATGGATGGCTATCACATGCTGCGATTCCTGGTGAAAAATCTCTGAGAGCAATGCTGCTGAAGCAAGCTGAGTTGCTGGTCGTCGCACCTGACCTGGATTTTTCTCTTCGAATCAAACCCACTGGCGAAAACTTCCTTCCAATAGGCAGAACATTAAAGGAGCTGTCGAATGAAGGTGCTGTCATTTCTGGGAGCAGTGGGTCTGGGGATCTTTTCCGGAGCATGGATTATTGCGTTGCGCCGCCGGCGTGCCGAGAGCAGGTCAACCAGTAACAGATCGATGATCAATATCAATGAGGCCAGCCAGCAGGAGATCATGGAAGGGCTGAGTTTGGACGCGGACTGGGCGGAGCGGATCGTGGAGCACCGGCCTTATCCCAGCAAGCTTGACCTGCTTGGCCGCATGGTTGTTCCTGAAGAGATTTATAATTCCATCAAGCACCGCATCAGCTATAAAGCTTCCTGAGCAGCGCCTTACCTATTTATTCTTCCAGACGGGCTTGCGTTTCTCAATTACGGCGCGCAAGCCTTCCTGGACGTCTTCCAGGTTCATCAGCTCATTGAGATAGAGGTCTTGTGAGGTCTTCATCGCTTCTTTAAGCGGACGTCCAATAGAGCTGCTGATAACGCGTTTGGTCACTTCCAGCACCGGTCCGCTGAATTCGCCGATGCGGGCGATCAAAGCGTCCACATGCTTTTGCAGGTCTGCTTCCGGCACTACCTTGTTTACAAAGCCAAAGTTAAGGGCCTCCTCCGCAGAAAGCGCTTCGCCCGTGAGAATGAGCTCATAAGTCTTTTTGGTGCCGATAAGCTGCGGCAGCATCACTGCCGCAAACGGTGGAAACACGCCAAGCTTTACTTCTGGCTGTGCGAACTTGGCTTTAGGAGTAGCCAGGACAACGTCGGCAAAGCCCACCAGCTCTGATCCGGCTCCAATGGCCGGCCCATTTACCACTACAACTACGGGTTTAGAGTTATCCACCATCGCCTGAAACACGCGGGTAAAAGCGTCCAGAGTCTGGAACACGCGGTCTGGCCGCGAATCCTCAAGTGAAATACCCGCGGAAAATGCCTGCTGTGAAGATTGCAGCAGTATGGCCTTTACGTCAGCGCGGCCGTTGAGGCTTTCAATCGCTTCGGCCATCTCCTTCATCATGGGCACGGTCAACACGTTATGCGGGGCGTGGTTCAGCGTGAGCCGCGCGATGGAATCCACCACATCGAATTGAATGTATTTATAGCTGGGAGCCGGGACGCGAGTGTCGCCGGTAAGATCGGGTTCTGTTTGCGCGGGCCGTGTGGCCATAATC
>JBARNL010000741.1:0-2672 GCA_049802955.1 Candidatus Angelobacter sp. | reverse complement strand
GAAAGGTTTTCCTAGTGTCCGGCTTTCTCCAGGTCGGCTGCGGCGGAGTCAATGGCATCGGCGTAATCCTGCAACGCCTTTGCTACGCGGACAATTTCTTTGTTTGCTTCCTGGTATCGCTTGTCCTCAATGCCCTCGCGCACGCCGGGAAAGGTCTTTGCGCCGTAGCCGGTGTAAAAACCCGGCGCATAGATCAGGTGCTTAAACCACGGACGACGAGGCAGGCCGTCAGGGTTTGTGAGCTTGCGTTCCGCCTGGAGCAATGTGGCGTTGAGCGCCTGCAATTGCTGGGAGCCGCTGGCGCCGTTGAATGACTTAAGCGCCTTGGAGTAACGCTGCGAACTGCGATCAAGAGCGCTCTGTGCGTTATCGAGCGGGGCAAAGTCGAGGAACGGCGGGACTTCTTCCTTGGGCGGGGCGACAGTCGGGCGGCGCGGATCGGAAACGGCACTGTAAACGCCATCGTCGATGTCCTGGTTGCGATCGTGAATTTGTTCCTGCTTGTCCTTGAGCAGCTTCTTCAGTTCGTCATTGTATTTGCGGATGGTATCGGCAAAATCGGCGAAATCGTACGGCAGCACGTCGGCATCGGCAAAGCGCAACACCATGGTTCCCACAGTTTGCGAGAGCGCGCGACCGTAGATGAAGTCTTTATCGGAAAAATGGGTGAACCAGTAGAAGTCATCGTAGACAGAGTGATAGATGCCTCCATCATCCTCGCCGCCGAACCCGACATTCAGCGAAGCGATGCCAAGATGATCGATGAAAGTCGTGTAGTCGCTGCCGGAACCGAGCGCGCCGATGCGGAGATCGGGCCGGGTGCGCGCGTCTTTGCGGTCTTCCGGACGGCCCATAGTGAGACGGGCAGCCTGATCGCGCTTCCACACGGAGATATTCTTCTCTGGATCATTAATGTCACGGGCAACGGTGTTGACGAATTTCTCCAGTGAGTGTGAACCCTCGACGCCAAGAAATCCGCGGCCGTTGCCATCGGTGTTGATATAGATGGCGGCGTGCTGCTTGAGTTCGTCACCGTGATACTCAGCCCACTCCGTGGAGCCGAGCAGCATAGGCTCTTCGCCGTCCCACGCGCAATAAACAATGGTGCGTTTGGGCTTCCAGCCCTGCTTGAGCAGCTCACCCATTGCGCGCGCTTCTTCAAGCAGAGCGATCTGGCCGGAGATGGGATCTTCAGCGCCGTTTACCCAGCCGTCATGGTGATTGCCGCGCACAATCCACTGGTCAGGCGACTCTGAGCCTTGAATCTTGAAAACCACGTCATACACGGGCTTGATGTCCCAGTTGAACGCAACTTTCAGATGGACCTTCGCCGGGCCGGGGCCAACGTGATACGTGAGAGGAAGCGCGCCGCGAAAACTCTCCGGGGGTACAGGGCCTTTCAGCGCGGCCAGCAGCGGCTTGGCGTCGCCATAAGAAATTGGGAGCGTAGGGATTTTGGTGAGAGTGGTGATGTCTTTGAGCGGCAAACGCTTTACATCGCCCTTGGAGCCAACTCCGGGCGTGGTGGGATCGCCAGGGTATGTAGGCATATCCATGACGCTGCCGCGCTGCACGCCGTTTTCATTGCGCATGGGCCCTTCAGGAAAAACATCGCCCTGGAAGTAGCCATCGTCGCGTGGGTCGGAATAAATAATGCAGCCGATGGCGCCGTGCTCGGCGGCGATCTTGGGCTTGATGCCGCGCCATGAGTTGCCGTATCGCGCAATCACAATTGCGCCCTTTACGGACACGCCGAGCCGGTCAAGCTCTTCATAATCGTGCTGAAGTCCGTAATTCACGTAAACCAGCTTGCCGGTCACGTCGCCATCAATGGAGTACGCGTTATATGTGGGCAGTTGCTCGCTCTGCTGGTTTGACGTGGGATCGCCAGGAACAGGAGGCTCTTGCAGCTTGGCTGTGTAACGGGTTGGCTCCGTCAGTTCCAGCACGCGCACTCTGGGCGTGGGAAAGAGTACGTCAAACTGCTCGATCTGCGCGTCCAGGCCCCAGGACTTGAATTGCGAAAGAATCCACTCGGCATTCTGCTTGTCATAGGGCGAGCCGACGTGGTGTGGATGCGCGCTGAGCCGCTGCATGTAGTCGCGAAGGTTTTTGGGATCGGGAATGGCGCGGAACTTGTTTTCCCAATCACGCTCTGTGTGCGACGTGGCTGTGGTGAAGCCGAAGAGAGTTTCGTCGTCAAAATTGGCGGCGGCAAGAGGCATGAGAGCGATCAAGCAGATAAGGGCAGCAAGCAAAGAGCGGCGCATGGAGAGACTCCTGAATGATGATTGATCACGGGAGGAAATTGTATATGAGGCGGAGTGCAAGGCGAATATTCCCGCGGCGACGGCAAAGAAATTTGCCGCAGATTTGCGCGGATAGACGCAGATCAACTTCTGAGTGTCTGGAACTCGCAGAATGCCGATTCAATCGCGCCTTACACTCTGGAATAATCTGGCCGCCAGTCAGTAATGGCTTTCTTGATGTCGGAGCGGCTGAGCTTTTCATCGAGCGCGCGCTGGAAAAGCGAGGGCAGTTCCGCGTCCGAGGCAAAGCGCAGTCCAACGATCTGAGAATCCGATAATTCCGGGATACGCGAGCGCAAAGGCTCCGGCAGGATAGCGGCCAGGCGAATGCGCTCTTCCGTGCGAATGAGACGGTCCTGAAGG
>JBARNL010000740.1:0-2309 GCA_049802955.1 Candidatus Angelobacter sp. | reverse complement strand
CCAACTCCGCTGGAGCCATAGCCATGAATCAGCTTGACCGCCGCGTACCCCTGCTGCCGCGCAATTTGGAGCTCACGCTGCATGCGCAAACGTGCTTCTTCCACCTTCGGCATGCCGTCTTCCAAATTGATGATCTTGATGAGCGCAGGCTTTCGCGACATAGCAGCTAGTGTAGGACGAAACGAAGAGGGGAAGCCACCCTACCGCGGATTTGCGCGGATAAACGCGGATCAAGCCACTGTGCCCGAGCCAAAGCCAAGAGCGAAGAGCCGGAAGCCAAAACTGCAAGGCTGCTGGCCGTACTCAAGATCATTTAGTATGAGCAAGTTGGGAATTTTGCTATGAGCATGAAACCGATTGCTGATTGGGCCTTGAATACAGTTACACAACGCGGCGCTGGCTACGCCGATGTTCGCATTGTCGATCACCGGCAGCGCTCTCTGGCCACCAAGAATGGAAAAGTTGGCCATGCCGCCAGCGCGGAGACGCTAGGCATTGGCATTCGCGTGCTGGTGAATGATGCGTGGGGATTTGCTTCCACAGACGACCTCAGCCGGGAAGCCGTGGACAAAACAGCAGCGCATGCCGTGGAGATTGCAAAAGCGTCCAGCCGGGTGAAAGAAGAGCCGGTGCGGCTGGCGCCAGAACCCGCGGTAAAGATCGAATGGGCTAGTCCCTACAAAATCGATCCCTTCACCACTTCGCTCAACCAGAACCTTGATCTGCTCACGCGGATTGATGCTGAGTTGCTCGCCGTGAAAGGCGTAACCCTGGCTGAGAGCAGCATGCAATTGGGCCGCTATGAGCAGTGGTTCTACAACACGGACGGCTCGGACATCCACCAGACGCGCGTGATCACAGGCGCAGGTTTCTCCGCCCTGGCATTCCAGGGCACTGAGATCATGAAGCGGTCTTATCCGAATTCTTTTGGTGGGCAGCACCAGAACAGAGGATATGAATTGGTGGACGAGTTAAAACTGCTGGAGAATGCGCGTCGTATCGGTGAAGAGGCGGTGGCGCTGCACAAGGCAGAGCGATGCCCCGAAGGGCGCATGAATCTGGTGCTTGATTCTTCGCAGCTTGGTTTGCAGATCCACGAATCCATTGGGCACCCGATTGAACTGGACCGCGTGCTGGGCTATGAAGCGAATTTTGCAGGAACGTCATTTCTTACGCTGGGAAAACTGCGCACGCTACGTTATGGCAGCGATCTGGTGAACGTTGTCGCCGACGCGACGGAGCAACATGGTCCCGGGCTTGGCACTTTTGCCTATGATGACGAAGGAGTTCAAGCGCAGTGCACGCCCATTATTACAAAGGGCCTTTTCACAGGATATATTTCTTCGCGCGAGACAGCGCACACCATCGGCGAGACGCGATCAAACGGCACTATGCGCGCTGAAGGCTGGAACCGGATTCCACTTGTCCGCATGACCAACATCAGCATTCTTCCCGGAGAAAAGCCGTTGACCTTTGAGCAACTGATCGCCGGCACGGACGATGGCATTTTTATGCAGACCAACCGGTCGTGGTCGATTGACGACAAGCGCTATAACTTCCAGTTTGGCTGCGAAATTGGATGGGAGATCAAAGGCGGCAAGCTGGGCCGCATGTTTAAGAATCCATCTTATTCAGGAATCACCACGGAATTCTGGAATTCGATGGACGCGATCTGCTCGCGCGACCAGTGGACGCTCTGGGGAACGCCAAATTGCGGTAAGGGTCAGCCCATGCAGACGATGGGCACGGGGCATGGAGCGTCACCAGCGCGGTTCAGGAATGTGAAGATTGGAACGGCGTACAAAGGGAATTAGGTTTGTTCTTATCCCGAGCGAAGCGAGGGAACCCTTTTGTGACAACGACACGAGCATTTAAAGCTGCATTAAGCGAGAGAGATTGAGGAGAGAGAAAGAGAGAAAGAATGTGGCGAGATTTGCAGAGATTTAAGACGATAGGGGTCCCTCGCTGGTGCTCGGGATTTTACCCCAAGGCTGATTGCTAATTGCTGGAGACCGAATGCTGACCCAATCCCACGCCGAAACAATCTTTGAAAAGATCAAAAAGTTCTCGTCCGTAAAAGAGATTGAAGTCATTTTCTCTTCTACTGACTTCGCCCTTACGCGCTTTGCCAACAATACTATCCACCAGAATGTGGCGGAGGTGAATGAGTCGGCTTCGATTCGCGTGGCGTTTGATGGCAAGACTGCCCGCGCCACCACGAACCGGTTTGACGATGAAAGCCTGAAGCGCGCGGTGCAATCCGCGGAGAGCATTGCTAAAGTGCAGGAGCCTGATCCGGATTTTCTGCC
>JBARNL010000739.1:0-5513 GCA_049802955.1 Candidatus Angelobacter sp. | reverse complement strand
ATCCGCCTGAAACTGGCGCGCGGCGGGCAGGGATTGGTTTTGGTTCTGAAATCCCGAGCGTAGCGTGGGAGCCCTATAGCCTTAAACTCTCATAGGGATGGTTTATTTCTCCCAATACGTATGCATTAGGCTCCCTCCCCTTGGCAAGCTCAGGGAGGGGGTTGCAGCAAAAAGGCGGCACAATGCTCTTAATCGACGATCTATTATTCGCGCCCTTCTCCGGTTGGAATTTCATCATGCGCACGCTGCTCAAAGTTGCGGAAGAGCAGTGGACAGACGATGCTCCTCTGAAAGAGCAACTCCTGCACCTGCAAGTCGAGTTGGAAGAAGGCTCCATCACGGAAGAGCAATACCTTGAAGCCGAAGCGGCCATTCTGCGTGAGATTCGCGAAGTGCAGCGCCGCAAGATCGAGCTTGCCGGCGGCGATCCTGACCAGTTTGAAGGCGGGATCTCCGGCTCCGCCGTCCAGGAAGGCTCTGGCGCGTCGATTACCTGGGACCCAAACGAAAGCAACGAATAATAATCTTATCCAGCGCCGCTGCCCGTGAATATCCGTGCCGACGCACGTTTGACGCGTCTTTTTATATCCTCGGAATCTCTTAAATTACGCGCCATAAAAAGGGCCGGCATTGCTGCCGGCCCTGGGTTAAGTGAATTGCAGAATCGTTAGAAGCTGAACCGTGCTCCGAACTCGCCTGTAAATGCCCGCGGCAGCAAGCTGCTCGTGGGGTTAATAAAGCCTACTGGCTTGCCGAAGCTGCCTTGGTCGACGACACTACCAAAATCGTTACCGTAGTTGGCGTGGTTAGTAAGGTTGAAAGCCTGGAACATCAGCTGCAAATTCCGGCTCTCACCCAACTTGATGTTTTTCGCAAGGCGAGCGTCCATGTCGAAGTATGGATCTCCCCGCTTTGAGTTGTATGGAGCAATCACGCAGTTGCCGCCATAGTAGCACTGCGACGCTGCGAGCTTGTTCACCGATTTGTCTCCGGTAACTGGATCAGTCACAATAAACGCAGTCACATTGGTCGGGTCATTCTTCGGCACTACAATCGCCCCTGCATCACTGCCGCCGCCAAAGTTTAGTTCATTAACCCCGGCGATCGGGTTGTAAGGACGCGCTGAGCCGGCCTGGAGAATCGGAGAAACCTCAAATCCCCACGGCAGGTGTACGGTCGCAGCGAAAGTGAGATGGTTCCGTTCATCGTTAAAAGATGGTCCAAACTCATTCGGAGCAAGCGGGTTCTGTGGGTCACGGGGATAATAGCGGAAGGAGCCGCCATCTTCGTTGTATCCCACCGCACGGGCCAAAGTATAGTTCGCGGTCAGGTCAGTCTTGTGGAACGCGCGCTGGCGATAGCTGAAGTTCAGGCCATCGTAGCGTGAACGGCCAATCGACTGCTCATCACGCAAGCTGCCGAGCTTCGTAACGCCTGCGGCGATGAATGCTGCATCTAACGGCTGGAAGAATCCACACCCCTTCGTCGGGTCCGGGGAGCATATAGGAGCACCCGCACTTTCCGTTGTTGCGGTGGAATCTATCTTCCCAGGGTTGACCGGAATCTTTGGATCCAGGTTAATCGTTTTGTTTTCATGCAGGCTGAGCACGTGAACGTATTCAACCTCGAAGACAGACTTCGAGTTGATTGCCCAGGTGTAACCGCCATTAAACTCCTCAGTCACCGGAGTGCGGTAGTTGGGGTCCATCAGACGGCCGATGGAGCCAGACGTCAGATCATGGGATGGAGGTGGGATCGTGGGCAGAGGGCTTACTCCCAGAATCCACTGATCCAGATTAACACCCGCGCCAGGTACCGGATCCGATCCGCTCAGCGAGAATGCCGTCTGGAAAATGGTGTTGTTCGCCTGCTGCTCCATGAAAAGCGGAATGTTCTGGAACGTGTTGTCGTAGTACATGCCGAAGCCGGCGCGCACCAGATGATTGCCATGGCCGGTCAGATCGTACGCCAGACCAACGCGCGGGCTGAAGCCGTTGCTGTAATCGGTGGCTTTCTTGCGAACCAATGAAGCTGCCAGGGGGCTGAAGGGTGCAATGGCCTGTAACTCCTGGAAAGTCCGGCTATTGGCTACATCGGATCCGCCGATGAAGTCAAAATCCCTGTCCCAACGCAGTCCAAGGTTCACCGTCAAACGCTGGCTGAGTTTCCAGTCATCCTGGAAGTAAAGGCCAAGCTGCTTTGCGTCCTTGATAATGAATGTGGGGTCGCCGACTGCCACGGTCATGCCACTCACCAATCCTGGCCTTGCAAAACCACCGGCTGCAAGTATGTTGCTCGGCACGTCGTTGAAGTCGATTTCCAGAGTGGGATTGAACTCAAAGAACCCGCCCATAAACGGGGTCCAGATGTAATCAAAGCCTGTGCGGAAGGTATGTTTCCCCACCGTTTTACTTATGTCATCTTTGAACTGATACTTACGCTGGATTGAGTTCTGCGGCACGTTGGCGTTGGTTCCAAACTGAATCGTATTTGCCCCCAAGGGGAACGTGAAAAGGGGTGCACGAGTGCTGCTGTCGATCAGGTTGTTCCAGTATTGGAAACCTGCTGTAAATTGGTTAACTAGTGTCGGAGTGAGTGACGAATTTACGGTCAGGTTAGCCACTTGCAGATGGTTTGTTGTGAAGTTACCTGCAGAAAGATCGGAGAAGCTGGTGCTCTGGTCATTCAAACTGTTATTGGCTTGTGTGGTTACTGAAAGGTAAGCCGAGTGCTTGCTGTTGAAAGTGTAGTCGAGACGGCCATTGAGGCGATTCTCGAAGAATGGTGTAGGGATCACGGACGCCGGTTGTGCTCCGAGATTTGTCACCAGCGATAGCTCGGACAACGCCTGAGGCGCTTCTGCCAGGGACGTGTGCTCGCGCTGGCGTTCAAAGGCGAAAAATCCAAAAAGTTTATCTTTCTTGATCGGTCCGCCCACCGAGCCGCCAAACCACTGCCGTGAATACGGGGGATTGGCTGAAGATGTAGTTCCATCCCCATTCGCCTGTTTCTGGTCCGCGTTAAATGCCTGTTCCCGGAAAAAGCCGAAAGCGGAACCGTGGAAGTTGTTGGAACCAGATTTGGTGATCACGTTGATCGCGGCGCCGGAGGAACGGCCATTCACTGCCGAAAAACGCTGGGTGGAAATCTGGAATTCCTGCACGGCTTCAGCCGGCACTTGCATGACAGGTCCACCGACTGTGTTGTCTTTATTGTCGACGCCGTTCACAGTTGTATTGATGTTACGGCCACCTTCGCCATTCACTGACAGAATTGCGTAGCGATTCTTAGTCGGATCGTAGGAGTCTGCAGCTTTGACTCCAGGAGCCAGATAAGCCAGATCAGCGATGTCGCGGCCGATCAGCGGCAAATCGGTAATTTGCTCGGGCGTAATATTGGTGCTGACGTCGGTCTTGGTCTGGTCAACCAGGGGAGCAGTAGCCGTTACTTCAACGGTTTCGCTCACTCCGCCCGGAACGAGCGAGAAGTTCTGCGTGGTGGTTCTTCCTACCGACAACTCCACGTCCTTCGCCTCCGCAGACGAAAACCCCGGAGCACTCGCCTTAATTGAATACACACCAGCTGACAATGAGTCGAAACGATATCCGCCTGTGTCATTGGTGGTGATCGTCTTTGTTGCGCCTGTTTCTTTATTAGTGATCGTAACTTGGGCTTTATTGCCTATTACAGCTTGCGATTTATCGGTGATTGTACCCTGTAGACTGGCGTTCGCCGTGACTTGGCCAAACAGGGGAATAGAGCTTAGCAGGACTAAGCAGCTCATGACGGCAAGACATAACCATCTTTTGCTTTTCATAACATCTCTCCTTTGGGAGTTGGGGGTGTACGTTTCACGCACTTTCTTTGGGTACCTTCTAAATCTTTCCTTAAGTAAATTTTCTGTACTTAACGGAGCTGCACGACTGTAGCCAAACTTCCGTCTCAAAAGGAACCAGCCAACGGGAAAGGCTCTCTTGATTGTCTTGGGTTTATGCTTCGATTCATCTGGGACGAAAAATTTTAATCAAAGCATAACAATCGCCACTGGAATTTAATATTTGTTAAGCGGAAAAGAGCGATAGAAGGGAACGAGGGAAAAGCTCTTTTCAAGGATTTTCACGACCCAAATTCGAGCTAACTGCCGCGAACATACCATTTTTTGTATGGCACGATATGATTTGTCATTGCTTGGCTCTAATTAAGGTTCGTGAACGGGCAGGACGCAACGCCGCTCACTCTGAATCACCAAGACGCGTTCCCGGAGGCATCGCCAGAAATCCTTGGGAGCGAGATTGATAGCTGCTTCATTGAAGCCGCACTCCCAACAAGGTATTATTTCGTCATGGCCACAAGCGTTCCAATCCCAGCCCTGCGCGGGTTTCAGACGGACGACTCCACTCTTCAACCTATTGCGGCCAAAGTCTTTGCCCGTGAGCGCCTCACATTTGACGATGCCGTGACCCTGTACCGCTCACCGGATATCCTTGCCATAGGCTGGCTGGCCAATCACGTTCGCGAACGGCTGCACGGGAACGTTGCCTATTTCAACGTCAACCGTCACATCAATCCGACAAATGTTTGCGTGGCGGCCTGCCGCCTCTGTGCTTTTGGCCGCAAGAAGGACGCTCCCGGCGCATACACCATGGCTCTGGAAGAGGCTTTCCAAACGGCCGCTTCAGGTTACTCTGAGGCGATCACGGAATTCCATATCGTCGGCGGCCTGCACCCCGATTTGCCGTTTCAGTATTACCTTGACCTGATTTCCGGGCTGAAGGAGCGCTTTCCCCAGGTCCACCTGAAAGCCCTGACCATGGTCGAAATTGCTTTTCTTGCCAAGCGGGCCAAGCTGTCGATTGAAGAAACTTTGCGCCAGCTCAAGAGCGCCGGACTGGACTCTCTGCCGGGTGGCGGTGCTGAGATCTTCAATGAGCGCGTGCGGCGTGTGATCTGCGACCACAAAATTGACGGCGACCAATGGCTTGATACCGCGCGCACCGCGCACAAAATCGGCCTCAAATCCAACGCGACGATGCTCTACGGCCATATTGAGAATGAAGAAGATCGTGCTGACCATCTCATTCGTCTGCGCACTCTTCAGGATGAAACCCATGGCTTCCAGACGTTTATCCCGCTGGCGTTTCATCCGGCCAACACTCCATTGGCGCATTTGTTTGTGACCACCGGAATGCTGGACTTGAAACAAATTGCCATTGGCCGATTGGTGCTCGATAACTTTCCGCACATCAAGGCTTATTGGCAAATGCTCTCTCCGAAGATCGCGCAGATCTCACTGCGCTTTGGCGCTGACGACATCGACGGCACGGTGATTGAAGAAAAGATTTATCACGATGCCGGCGCTACCACTCCGCAAGGCATGGTCCGCAAGGAACTGGAGCGCCTGATCCGTGAAGCCGGCCGCGAGCCCGTCGAGCGCGACACCATGTACCGTCCGGTGACGCGGACGGAGACATCATTCACGATTTCGGTGTAGTTTCAATAGAGCCAACTGAGGG
>JBARNL010000738.1:0-2670 GCA_049802955.1 Candidatus Angelobacter sp. | reverse complement strand
CGCGTTGTCCGTGAGCGCGGCAGCTTCCTTCAGAAGCCGGGCCGCTTTGGCAAGATCGGCTTTGTATTCCACGTTGTAGGGAACCAGCTTGAGCTGCTTGTTGGCGTCGCGTCGCACCACGGTAAAGAACCCTTCCGCTTCTTCCTTTTGATCTGGATGCGCTTTAACCCAACTCTCAAACTCTTCCTTGGTCATGTCTTCCGGATAGAAATTCGCGCCCGCTGGTTTTTTCGCCGGCACTCCGGGCAGGAAGGCCTTGTGCTCGTCAATCTCCGACCACGGGCCTTTGTTGATCCAGAAATAATGCAGCCGCGCCTTGCCCAGCGCCGACTTATCCAGTTGCAGCTTCTGGTAGAGCGCCAGGTCGCCGCTCCAGAACTGCTGCATAAAAATGTGGTTTACGATCCGGCCGGCTTCTATCAGCTTAGCCAGCGCTTTCTTGTCGCCCGCGGAGAGGCTGGAGAGATCGACTTCCAGATTCACCGGCGCAAAGCGTGCCGCCATACGGTTGAGTTCATCGGCATTGGGAAAAGAAGTCGCAGCCGTGTTTGCCGGAGCAGGAGTTTTCTGGGCAGTAGCCATGATGGTTGATACCAGGAGAAATGTCAGGAGTCGGTGCATATGCCTAGGAGTTCCCTCAAGAAAAAGGATACCAGTTTCTAATACGGTGTTGTCATTAGGTTTATGAAAGCCGCATATACGCCGGGAAAGTGGACTGGCTAATAACACGTTAAATTCTGAGCCGCGATGACACGAATACACGAATCAGAAAAGAGATGTTGCATCACTGTTCGATCAAAAAAGAATATAGCCCTGACGATCACGTGATGGGCCAATGGCCCCGATTCAGGGGCAGCGGTGCCCCCCTGAAGAGAATGGCGGCTATAGGGATCTCTCGCTGCGCTCGAGACTACGGAAAAAGCTAATTGCCAGCTGCTGTTTGCTTCATTTACGCGTTAATCGCCTTGCCCTCCACAGAGCTGAAGGCGTCGAGCATGCCTTCTGAAACTGTGGGATGCGCGTGTATGGTAAACATCATGTCCTCAATGGTGGCTTCCAGTTCCATGGCCGTAACGGCTTCAGCAACCAGCTCCGTGGCCAGCGGGCCGATGATGTGTACGCCTAGAATTTCGCCGTACTTTGCGTCTGACACAACTTTGATGAAGCCCTCATGATTATTCATGATGGTGGCTTTTGAATTTGCGGTGAACGGGAATTTACCAATCTTCACCTGATAGCCGGCTTCTTTGGCTTTTGCTTCTGTCAGGCCCACGCTGCCGATCTGCGGCTCACAGTACGTGCAGCCGGGGATGTGGTTCTTGTTCACAGGTTTCTCCGGCTTGCCGGCAATACGCGTGACCGCGACAATGCCGCACATTGCGCCTACATGCGCGAGCTGCGGCATTCCGGCAACGATGTCACCAATGGCGTAAATGCCTTTTTCTCCGGTTTCCATCCATTCATTGGTGTGGACAAAACCGCGCTCCACTTTAATTCCGGGTGCCTTTTCCAAACCGATTCCCTCGGTGTTTGGTCCGCGGCCCACGGCGACCAGCACTTTTTCCGCTTCCAGCTTTTGCGTGGCTTCGCCATTTGGCGTGAAGCTTACAGAAACGCCATTCTTTGTCTTTTCCACCTTCTCTACTTTGGTATTAACGAAGCAGTTAATGCCTTTTTTCTTGAATGACCGCAGCAGCTCTTTGCTCACCTCTTCATCTTCCACCGGAACAAGGCGCGGTAACATCTCGATCACTGTGACCTCAGCCCCGAACGAACGATAGATGGAAGCAAATTCCACACCGACCGCGCCAGAGCCAATGATGACCATCGATTTGGGAAGAGCGGGCAGGCTTAGCACTTCAATGTTGGTAAGAATGCGATCGTCAGCTTGCAGGCCGGGCAGCATGCGCGCAAAAGATCCGGTAGCCAGAATGATATTTTTGGCTTGCACCTGGCTTGCGCCTTTGCCGCCTTCAACCTGAACAGTGTACACTCCGTTTTTGGCGGGGCCGGTCAGGCGGGCAAACCCGAGCACGCGATCGACCTTGTTCTTGCGAACCAGGAAATCCAGGCCCTTGGTGTGTTTGGTAACGATCTTGTTCTTGCGGTCCTGGATGTTCTTCCAGTTCAGCTTGCCTGTGCCCAGGCCATCAATGCCATATTCTTCAGCGGCCTTCAGGTGGTCATAAATTTCAGCGTTGAATAGCAGAGCTTTTGTCGGGATGCAGCCAACGTGGAGGCAGGTGCCGCCGAGCTTGTCGTCTTTTTCGATAAGGCAGGTCTTCAGTCCAAGCTGGCCGGCGCGGAACGCGGCTGAGTATCCGCCGGGGCCTCCGCCGATAATGGCGACGTCATAAATTGTGTCTGGCAAAATAGCGCTCCCTCTGGTGGAGAAATCGTGAGCAGGCAAACAGTTGATTGTAAACCGGACAAGGCTTCAGCCTCAAAAACGCGAACGCGCGTTCCGTGTGCCTGAGAGATTTTCTCCGTGATCTGCTTTGATCTTCTAGTGATGCCGATTAGATTAAGGATCGGGCGAGAAGGATTCTAAGCTGCGCTGGGACGATGTTATGTCTTGGCAGGCGTTTTGCCATTTTCAATCTTGATCGGATGAAACCAGGCGTTCTTGTGCTAGCCTTGGCTCGCTATGTCTTCCACATTGATCATTCC
>JBARNL010000737.1:0-6298 GCA_049802955.1 Candidatus Angelobacter sp. | reverse complement strand
GCTCCGGGGCGGGTTTCGTGCCAGACAATTTTGGCGTCCCGCATCCTCCTCGATCGAGTGATCTCCACAAATGGAAACCAGAGTCGCACGTCGAACGACCTCCCGTAAGGCCATCGGTTCGACCGGCTAGACCGCATCCCGTTCTCTCTGGGTTATGGGGATTTCTGTGGTGGTATTTGGCCTTTCCCGTTCTTCTTTACTTGGTGCTCCGACTCTTGATGGGCAAGTAAAGCAGACATCGGGAAATTCAGCGTTAAGCGTCATTGTGCAATGCGATCTTAACCGTCTCCGCTTGATACAATCTCTTTCAGGACTTCAATACTCAAGCTAATTGCTAATGGCTAATTACTAATTGCTCACATGAAATGTGGAATCATCGGCCTGCCGCAGGTGGGCAAGACATCTCTGTTTAAAATTCTGACCAAAGTGGACGTATCCAGCCGCGGCCATTCCAATCCGCGCGAAGCGCATCTGGGCATCGCCAAAGTCCCCGACGACCGTCTTGACCGCCTTGCCGCGCAGTACAACCCCAAGAAACTGACGCATGCTGTGGTGGAATACGCTGATGTGGCCGCGATCGGCCAGGAAGCGCTCAAGGAAACGGCTTTCCTTACGGCGCTGCGCACCGTCGATGCGCTGGCGCATGTTCTGCGCGCCTTTGACGATCCTTCCATTCCTCACGTGGGCGACATTAATCCCCTGCGCGACGCAAAAACCGTGGATTTTGACCTGATCGTGAGCGATCTGGGCCAGGTAGAAAAACGCCTGGAGCGGCTGGAAAAAGACCTGAAGAAGATGAAGAACGCGGAGCTGGAGCGGGAAAATGACTTGATCCTGCGCGCCAAGGCGCATCTGGAAAAAGAGCTGCCGCTACGCGAAATGGAAATCACAGCCGACGACGAAAAGCGCATTCGCGGCTTCATGTTCCTGAGCCAGAAGCCCATTCTTTACGTGCTGAACGTCAACGAATCCCAGACATTGGGCGCGGACCTGGAAAATGCTGTAGCCAAGTTTGGCTTGCAGGAAATCTCGTCGCGTAAAAACGCCGGGGCCACAGCCATCTGCGGCAAAGTGGAGGCCGAACTCGCCGACATGAGCGACGAAGAAGCGCAGGAATTTCTTTCCAGCTACGGACTTAAGGAGAGCGGCCTTACGCGGCTGATCCGCAAGACCTACGAATTGCTGGGCGTAATTTCTTTCTTCACCATTGGCGAAGACGAGTGCCGCGCCTGGACCGTGCCGCGCGGAGCGCGCGCGCAGAACGCGGCCGGCGCAATCCATTCTGATCTGGAAAAGCACTTCATCCGCGCAGAGACCATCCACTGGGACACGCTGCTTGAAGCGGGTTCGGAGGCTAACGCTCGCGCGAAAGGCCAACTGCGGCTGGAAGGCAAAGAGTACATTGTGCAGGATGGCGACGTGATGCACATCCGGCACAGCGGCTGAATCATTTCAGAATCAGTCTGGATAGATCTGGCATAAAAAACCCCGGCCTCTATTGCCGGGGAAGCGTTTCATACGGTGTTGCTAGGCCACTTGTTCATCAGGGAAACGATCCCTTCCAAGATTGGTGAGTGTCTCGGTGAAGAGGATTGGAGTTGTACCGCCGCCGACTACTTCTGCGAGTTCGGCTTGTGTCAAGGTGCGTGCGCCCGCGCGAGCAAGAACTCTATTATTCTGTTCGGTCATAAGGTCCACCTTTCGAAAATATCAACCGCTCCAAATGACCTGGGTTAGCGAAATTATAGCTCCGCAGAATTGCTGTGAAGAGCTGCCGGAATGTTAATTGAATTGCTGTATGCCAATTTGGAACGAGTCACTCCTTTTCGAACCCAGCAGGAGCTTCTAAACGAACTCTTTCTGCTTTCAAAAAATCGGCCTGAACAAATGTGGCGTAAAAAAAACCCGAGCACTTATGGCCCGGGGAAATTGTCAATTCGCGCGCTTACTAATTTTCTATATGGTCAACGGAAAAGTCTTTTCCGAAATTGGTGAGTACATCGGTGATGATGATCGAAGAGGAAAAGCCACAGCTCACTTCTGCCATTTCCGCTTGCGTCAGCGTGCGTGCCCCCATGCGGGCAAGACCTCTATCATTCTGTTCGGTCATAAGGTCCGCCTTTTTCGAAAAGATTCAACCACTCCAAATGACCTGGGCTAGCGAAATTATAGCTCTGGCAAGTTCCTGTTTTTGTTAATAGAGTCGCTGTAAACCAATTTGGAACCGATCATTTTGGAACAGGGACGATGTTGTCTGCAAGCAACACGTTATTAAGGCGCTTTCGGCCCCAGCATGGCTTCCACCCAAAACTCCTTCTGCTATTCTGATTGATCGCATCCATGGGCCCCATCACTACAAGTGTTCTTCTGGGTTTGACCGCCGCACTGGCCAATGGCCTGGGCGGCGCAGTCATCGTCCAAAAAGACTGGGAACGCCGCTATCTGCGTTACTTCGTGGCGTTGGGCGCTGGTTTTATGGTGGGCACGGCATTTCTGGAAATGTTGCCGGAAAGCATCTCCATTGGCGGACCAAAGGCTTCCCTGCTGATGCTGGCGGGCTATTTCCTGGTCCACTTCTTTGAACATACCATTACCGGCCATTTCCACTTCGGCGAAGAAACGCACGCTGAAGAATTTGCCCATCGGCGGCGCGGCTATTCGGTGCTTTTCGGCCTGGTCATCCACACATTTTTTGATGGTATCGCCATCGCATCCGGCTTTTTGATCTCCGGCTGGCTGGGCTGGATCATTTTTCTGGCCGTAATTCTGCACAAGGTGCCGGAAGGATTCACCGCTTCCTCCATCATGCTGGCCAGCGGACGCAGCAAGGCCGTGGCCTGGGCGGCATCCGGAATTTTAGGTCTGGCGACAGTCGCCGGCGTGCTTACCATGACCATCTTCAGCCGCACGCTCACCGCGGGATTACCACTTGCCGCGGGCGTTACATTTTACGTAGCTGCATCCGACCTGATCCCTGAAGTGAACAAAGACCCGGGAATCCGGACTGCGTTGGTGGTGTTTCTGGGAGTGGGAATGCTGGTGGTGTTGCGTCATTACTTCCACTAGGTTTTTTCTGAAATCCCGAGCGCAGCGAGGGAGCCCTATCGGCACGAAAAATAAGCCGCGAATTCACGCAAAGAGACGCGAATCAGAACTGCCTCATTACAAATGATTCGCGTACTTCGTGTTCATTCGCGGCCCAACACTTTTTGAACTGGTAGCGAGCCCTCGCTACGCTCGGGATGTGAACAAATCATTCCACCTGCTGCTTCGCCTTGTAGCCCTCGCGCGCGACGATCTGATATTTGATTTCCTTGCCCTTCTCGTCCTTCATCTTCAACGGGTGGCCGGTTTCATCCACCAATTCCACCTTGATCTTGCGGTAAGAGCCGTCTTGCGCGTGATTGGTGGGATGGTATGAAATGGCATACTGGTTCCGGATGGTTTGGCCGATGTCGCCGAAGATTTCACGCAACTGGCCGTCAAAGACGGGCTCATACCACTTTCCGCCGGTCATCTTGGAAAATGTCTTCATCTGGTTATCGGCCTGAAGGAACGTCATGTTGCAGCTAAATTCGGTAATGGGGCACAAGTACCTCATCAGGCCGTGCGTCTCCGCATAGTTCAGCAGGGCTTTGCCGGTGCTGACCGTATAGATGGCAATGTCTTTTGAAGCCTGGACCTTCTTCAGCGTCTGATCGAGAGTGTGTTTGCTGAAGCTGTCACGCCCGCTGCTGATAAGGATGATGTACTTGCGGCCTTCGATATTTTCCAGCCGGTCGAGCGTGTCATACAGCGAATCGAAAAGGTTCGTCTCCTGGCTCATGGCCATTCCCGGCTGCAAACTGCTGACTGCGCCCATGATCGCCCGCTTGTCCTGGGTGAAGTCCTCAAGGATATGCGCCCTAAGATCATAGGAGATCATGGCGATCCAATCGTCTTTTTTCAGCGTCTGGGCAAAGACGTAGGCCGATTTAATGGAGTCGATCTGAAAGCTATAGAAGTACTGGTTGTTGGAAAATTCCACCAGCATCACCGCCGTAATCGGGGCCTGGAGCTGGTTGAAGCTGGTAATGGTTTGAGGGACGTTATCTTCCAGCACTCGGAAATACTCTTTCTTCAATCCGGGGATGAAAGCGCCGTCTTTGGAAAGCACTCCCACATCCACCGTAACTAGCTGGGAAGCCACGCGCATGGAGAAGTTATCCAGCCCCTCAACTTTCTTGGGAGTCTTGGGGGTATCGTCTTTCGGCGGCGGCTCTTCCTTCTTTTTGGGCACCGCGATTGGGCCGATATCGCCCTGCGGGCCTCCCGCTTCAGCGGGCGCGTTGGCTTTAGGAGTCGGGGTGGGACTGGCCTGTTCCTGCCCGCTTTGGGCGTTTGCTACTGGGCCGGCCAGCCATAAGCCGGCCATCAATGAAAGCGTTGCAAGCAAACGCCAGCAGGCGTTCGCCTTAGAAATACGATGAGGTCGGAATGCGTGTATTAAGAGCATTTCACACTGCCTTTTTATGGGGTTCTACATTAGTATAGATGCACGAACTCAGCTTTTTAGAAGCCATTTTTCCCCGCGCTGCAGGGCCTGTTCGTACAATTGTATTCGCAGCACTGGTTTGTAGTATGAAAAAAGCCGCTGTACTGCTGAACGTTCTCTTCGTCTTTCTGAGTCTGGCCTATGCCCAGACACGCTCTGCCAGCCTGCCTGCCCAGCAAGATCCTGCCCCAACAAAGATTATGAAGGTGGACGAAGTGCGTCCGGGCATGAAGGGCGTTGGCTACACCGTTTTCCAGGGTACCAAGCCTGAACCCATGGGCGTGGAAGTGCTTGGCGTGCTTCGCAACCTGAACGGCCCCAAGAGTGACGTGGTGCTGGTAAAGCTGGTTGGCGAAAAACCCGAGTTCACCGGCGTGGTCGCAGGCATGAGCGGCAGCCCGGTTTATATTGACGGTAAGCTGCTGGGCGCGATTGCCTACCGCATCGGCCAGTTTTCCAAAGAGCCCATTGCCGGCGTAACGCCCATTGAACAGATGCTGGAAATCAATGAGTTTGACCAGAGCATTCCGCAGGGTGGCGCGGCGGCCGTGGCCCGTGTCTCAGGCGCATCAAGAACCAGCACTCCCGGCACGGATGACGCCAATCCGATCCAGAGCTACGCCCAATATCTTCAGCCAATTGCCGCTCCGTTCGTCTTCAACGGATTCAATGAAGCGGCCATTAAGCAGTTTGCTCCGGCTTTATCTGCTGTGGGCATTACGCCGGTGATGGGCGTAGGCTCCGCCAGCAATGAAAAGCAGCCTGAGCCACTGGTGCCTGGCTCGGCCGTAAGCGCAATCATGGTCCGCGGCGATATGGACGTTGCGGCAACCTGCACCGTCACTTATATGGATAAAGACCATCTTCTGGCTTGCGGGCATCCGCTGATGCAATTTGGCATGGTCGATATGCCAATGACAAAAGCCAACGTGGTAGCCACGCTTTCTTCTCCGCTGAACGCTTTCAAGATCATCAACACCACTGAAGCAGTTGGCGCCTTTGTGCAGGACCGCCATACCGGCATTCTGGGCCGATTTGATCGTGAACCGAAAATGATTCCGGTAACGCTGAGCATTCACGGTCCCAGCGGCCCGCGCGAGTATCACTATGAAGTGCTGAACAACGCCAAACTCACGCCCGTAATGATGATGACCACGGTTTACAACGCATTGATGGGCATGAATCAGTACGGTGAAGAGACCACTTACCGCATGAATGGCCGCATCCACGTGAACGGATTTTCCGATGTGCGCCTGACCAACATGTTCTCTCCCGTGGACGCAAATCCCACCGCATACGCTGTGGCCATGTCCCTGGGCGAGCATTTTGGCCGCATCTATGACAATCCTTTCGAAGCGCCTACGGTCAGCGGCGTAAATCTGGAATTTGACCTGGAGCCCGAACGCCGCGCAGCCGTGCTGGAAAGCGCGCGCACCGACGTGACGGAAGCGCGTCCGGGCGACGAAATCACGATTGAAGCCGTCCTACGGCCATATCGCGGCGACCGCATTGTCCGGCGCATTCCCGTTCGCGTTCCTACTTCCGCGCCTAAAGGTCCATTGCGCATCCTGGTGAGCGACGCGGAAACGCTGGATCACGCGCGGCGCTCCAATCCGGCCATGGGCCAGCGGATGGATTTGCACTCCACAATTGAAGTGCTCAATAAAGAACACTTGAATGATCACTTGTATGTTTCCTTGCTGGAAGCCAATCCGCAAGCCACCGTGGAAGACAAGGTCATGCCCGCAGTGCCTCTTTCCGTGA